>CAYHOU010000027.1:0-7417 GCA_964358195.1 uncultured Candidatus Saccharibacteria bacterium
GAGCGGGATGGAAAGTTCGGCTTCATAAAAAGCTTCCGCGTTCGGGCAGAGGCCTTTAGTATAACCAAGCTTTTGGTAATACGGATGGAGGTAGATAGGGATATAGTGTACTTGCACCCCTATGTCCCGCGCGCGCAGTTCTGTAAAAATTTCTTTACGTCGAGACGCATACTTTCCCGCGAGCCGAAGCGGGTACAGGTGCCAACTGGAACGCGTATCCATAGAATCAGAAGGCAACACGAGATTCGAATTGCCACGAAAAGCCCGCTCGTACCGATTTGCCGCCTCGCGCCGTTTGGAAACGAACACGGATAACTTCTTTAACTGAGAGAGGCCGAGTGCGGCCTGAATATCCGTCAAGCGATAGTTGTGTCCGAGTTCCTGCATTTCATAGTACCACGCGCCTTGATTCTTTTCCGAAAACTTCTTCCGGTCTTTGGTGATGCCGTGTTCGCGAAAAAGCGTCAGGCGCTCAAAGAAGATTTTGCTGTTTGTTGCGATGGCTCCCCCTTCTCCCGTCGTGATTGATTTGACGGGGTGAAAACTGAACATCGTTATATCTGCGAAAGTTCCAACGTTCTTCCCGCGATACCTGGCACCGAGTGAATGTGCCGCGTCCTCAATGAGGACGGCGCCGCAGTTTTTCGCAATCTTTCGTAATTCAAGAAGCCTCGCGGGAAGTCCCGCGTAATCAACCGGCACTATTGCCTTTGTTTTTGCCGTGATTTTCCGTGCCACCTCCTTCGGGTCAATGTTCCCCGTCTCGCTTTCCACGTCGGCGAACACTACCTTCGCTCCCGCCCACAGCGCGGCATTTGCCGTTGCCGAAAAGGTAAGCGGAGAGGTGATAATTTCGTCGCCCTTTTGTATTCCCACGGCAAAGTAGGCGGCTTCAAGAGCCGCGGTACCGGAAGAAAAAGTGACGACAAACTTGGCTCCCGTTTCCTTCGCCAAAGCGATTTCGAATTCCTTAACCTTCGGTCCCTGCGTCAGCCAATCGGATATGAGCACTTCCGCCACAGCATCACCATCATCAGAATCTATCCACTGACGACTGTAGGGAATCATACTCCTTTTAGGTTAAGTAACTTCCGAAGTGATTTTGGAGTGAGCCATTCTTTATTATTTTGACTCTGGTAACAAAAACCTTCATGTACCTTTTTCCCCACTTTATAGTATTTGCCGTATCTTTGAGCTCCTGGCCAAAAAGAGAATTCGGGCAGAATGACAAAATACTTCGAGAGTTCCACGGCGTGTCTTGACTCCTGGTCTGTGAGGAGCACTTCGTGCAGCTTTTCACCGGCCCGCAATCCAATGGTGGTTTTAACCGCATCGGGAATAAGAGCTTCTATCAAATCTCCTATCGTCATGCTTGGAATTTTTGGTATGAATATCTCTCCCCCTTCCATCTGCTCGAGTGCAAACATAACAAGTCCATGCGCCTGCTCCAAATTTAACCAGAATCTGGTCATCGTCGGGTCCGTTATCGTCACTTTTTCTCCTCTCTCTTTTTGTTTGAGTAGAGTCTCAACAATGCTTCCTCTGCTTCCGAGCACATTCCCATACCGCACCACGCTAAAGGCGGTCCTATCCGCCGAATAGGAGTTTGCCGCGACAAACAGCCGTTCCGCGCAGAGCTTCGTCGCCCCATAGAGATTTCCGGGATAGGCCGCTTTATCGGTAGAGATGAGCAGTACTTTTTTAACTCCTTGGTCAATCGCGGCTTCAATAATATTTTGCGAACCCGTGACATTTGTCTTGATGGCTTCCAGCGGATTATACTCGAGCATGGGAACCTGCTTCAGCGCCGCGGCATGTACCACGATATCAACTTCGGAAAAAGCGCGCTCAAGTCGAGGCTGGTCCCGAATATCTCCTAAGAAGAAACGTAACCGGCTGTCAGAAAGCGCCCGTTCCATGTGATATTGCTTCAATTCGTCCCGACTGAAGACAATCACCTTTTTTATACGTGGATTTTTCAGAATCATTCGCACAAAGCTCTCGCCGAACGAACCGGTTCCACCGGTAATAAGCACTGTCTTCCCCTTTAAGAAATCTGTTTTCATTGTCCAATTCGTAGCCATTCGTTTATCCTAGGACCTACGCAGAAATGCATTTTAGGGTGTCATTCCCGCGTAGGCGGGAATCCAGGCCGTGGAAATAAGCCAGATTCTGGATCCCCGCATTCGCGAGGATGACAGAAAAGGGTCATTTGCGTAAGTCCTATATCCGTATAATTCGTATTTTCGCATCTTATAACTCCTACTTTTGCAATTCTGTTTCAATCACCCGGACAAGGGTATCGGCATTCACCTTTGCCCCGATGTCAGTAACTTCTTTACCGTGCGGCTCACAATACCCTAAAAAACTTCGTTTTCCAAGATTTCCGAGATACGAGAGGATTTCTCCACTGGAGGGGGAAAAACCGGACGCAATTTTCCCGAGGGCGTTTTTGCACGTTTCAACGCTTTCAACTTTGAGAAGCCCGGGCGCATGCTGATACCACGGATACCCGAACACAAGAACCGGTTTGGAACGGAGAAGCGTTTCCCAACCGGCAGTACCGGTTACCGTTGCGACAGCCGTGGCCTTTTCTATAAGCGCGTAGGTATCGGTCGTAAGTGGAAGTAATCTAACGTTTTTTAGTTTGGCGATTGCCTCATAGTACCCGCGGTACCGATAGCTGAAAAAATCAAGACTGCGGTGCAACCATTCTGTCGGATGCTCTTTCACGTAAATAAGGCAATCAGCCGGCACGCTTGCTGAGAGTATTTCAAGCATGAGTACCTGGTCGGCAAATATACCTCCTTGAGGACATGAAGTTCTTTCCGGCTGGAAACTGAGCGGTACATAGATAAAAGTCTTGGCGAAATCAGCCGGTGTTTCAACACTCGTATACTCTGTTTTCATATTCCGCATAAACCGACGCGGTATATGGGTGAATACCTTCGCGAGAGCTCTCCAGTCTTTGTGAACGATAAGGGTAGCCCATACTGACCGGAACTTAATCAGGAACTTTTTTGACCCGGCATATTTCTTGAATTGCTTCCGCATATAGAGCGGAGAGTGACTGGTGTCCGCGTTCATTTGCCACTCGTAATAACGACGGATATCTTCCGGAAGATCGCGTATCTCTATAGGCTTCTTTTTCTCGACGGCTCTATCCCCCAAGAGGGCGCTATTCCCATCCACAAAATCCCGCATAACCAGAGAACGAGCTCCCACAACCGTTAACTCAAAAAGGATACAACGAATGGAAAGTAGTTTCGCCAAACCGTAGATGACATAATCATAGACACTGTGCGGGGCGGACGGGAAGATAATAGCCTCGGGTTTGAGTGTGGTGAGTACGCCATACCAATACCGTACATGCGTATAGTACTGATGCTTGCGTTCACTCACGAGAACGCTTTCAAAGCGTTTATTCATCATTGTGAGTACCGTAGATTCCGTTTCCAAAAGTTTCAGAAGTAATTCGTGACTGGGTGGCTCGAACGCGGATACATCCACACCGTTTGCCGGAATACCGTAGAGCGCGTCATAATGGTCGTGAAAAACGGTACCGGGAAATTCGGGTCTAAGAAGTTCAAATTCCTTACCGTCACCGCTCCAATACACAATAGTATGCTCTTTTTTAAGCATTGAGACGACTTCCGTAAGCCCAATATCTTTCCCCACCCATCCGATAAAAAACAAACGCATAAAGCAAGTATCTCAATTATCCTCCCTAATCTAACGAAAACCAACATCTCTGGTGAAATAGATAAGTACCACACCACATTTCCAGCTTCTTCTTTAATTCTTCAGTGGTGCCTGTGTGCATAGCGGATACGATATAGGACTTACGCAAATAACCCCTTTCTGTCATCTTCGCGAATGCGGGGATCCAGAATCTGGCTTATTTCCACGGCCTGGATTCCCGCCTGCGCGGGAATGACACCCTAAAATGCGTTTCTGCGTAAGTCCTACGATAGTAACCGATCTTATGCCGGGTACCAACTTGATTAGAACTCATTTCTTGAGTTCTTGTATGACTGCTTCGCTGATATTTCGCATACACTCCTCTTTACTTACGGTTGACACTCTTCCCGCTGTCGGTGCAATAAAAGCCCGTATAGTTACTCTTTCAAAACAGTGAAGATACGAGATAACGCGTTGCTCGCCTACCACGTACCCGTTTCGTATAGTTTCAAAAGCCTGCCGACAACTCTCGGTGTCAAATACGCTGAATACTCCGGGACAATCCTGGTACCAGACCGTGCCGAAAATGATCGAGGGTTTCCCGCGAAGTGCCGCCTCCCATCCGGCCGAACCGGTGACGGCGGAGACGGCAATGGACTTGTTGATAAGCTGGTACGAATTGCTGTAGAGCGGTATGAGCATGACGTTTTTCATCCGCGCGATACGTGCATAATATCCGCGGTAACGTGAACTGTTGAATCGGATCCCGAAGCGAAGCCACTGGAGCGGATGTTCCTTGACGTAGATGGAAACTCCGGCGGGAACTGCGGCTGAAACAGTTTCAAGCGCAAGAAGTTGGTCTACAAACATGTTTCCTTGAGGACTCGTAGTTTTCTCCGGCTGCATCTGAAGAGGAAAATAGACGAACCTCTTTGAGAAATCTGGGGGGCGCTCAAGCGCGGTATATTCTTTTTTTAGATTGGACAAAAAAGGATAGGAGAGATGCGTATATGCTGTCCGAGCCAAGGGAATGCTTTTCTCTCGAAAAAGCCAACCGATGTATCGGGGTGCTTTCTGCACAAAACTAAGGTCTCGCAGACTTTTTTTGATGCTTACCCACGGTAGGTTAAACTGCCAAAGCGTGTACTTCTTTTTTTGGTATTCGATATAGCTTGGAATGGCGTTGAAGTCCCGCCTACTCCTTGGTTCGTAATACTCCCGTATATCCTCCGCGAGAGTACGTGCGGACTTACTCCTTCCATCGGCTCTTGCAAGCTCTGTCTTGAGCGCTTGCGTCAGCTGTTCAAAATCGGTGAACATAAGAAGGCGGCCGGGAAAACGAGTGTCATCGAACAGGATCGTTTTAATGCCGAGAAGATGCGCGAGTTCATATAGAATATAGTCGTACACGAAATGCGGCATATTCGGAAAGATTACCGCGTCGGGCGTAAACGTAAGCAGTACGCCGCGCCAATACCGGAGCATCTCATAGTAGATCCTGCGTCGCTCATCCACGCAGAGCGGGTCGAAGAACCGATTCATCATAGTGAGGACGATTGACTCAACATGGTACAGTTTTCGTATCGTATCCTTACCCATCGGCTCAAACTGGGACGGATCAACTGTGGGGGCTGGAATCGCCTTCCCGGCATCAATATATGAATGAAAAGTCGCTCCCGAAGCTCTGGTTTTATCGGTCGGTGCCCCTACAAAATACACCACAGGGTTGCCTTCTTTCTCAAGACGGTCTATGAGGATGCCGATGTCCGGATCGCTCGGTCTTCGTGCCCAACTTAAAAGGATTTTCATGATACGTGCTTGCACTAAACTCTAATTTCCAGACTGATATAACTGCGAAAAACGAGAATCGCTTCTTTTGAGAAGTTCATCCGGTTTCCCCTCTTCAGCAACTTTTCCTTTTTCCAACACAAACAATCTGTCAGAATTCATAATCGTTGACAAGCGGTGCGCGATGACGATAACGGTAACATTACCTCGGAGACCTTCAATGGCTGTCTGTATGAGAGATTCAGACTCCTGATCGAGTGCGCTCGTCGCTTCGTCCAATATAAGGAGCTGGGGCTTGCGCGCAAGCACCCGCGCGAGGGCAATGCGTTGCCGTTGCCCTCCAGAGAGAAGCACCCCGCGCTCTCCCACGGGAGCGCCAAATTGCTTTGGCAATGCGGTAATAAAATCGTAACACTGCGCCATTTTTGCCGCTTCAACAAGAGCGTCTTTCGAAAGCGTAATGTCGTAAAAACGGATATTTTCTTCAATGGTCCCGTTAAGCAAAAAAATATCTTGGGGCACGTAGCCAACCGCTTCCTGCCACTCACGTATATTGATATCCTCTATCGGGATACCATCCAAAAGAATCTCTCCGTCGCTTGGTGTAAAAAGCCGAAGAAGTAAATCTACAAGCGTGGTCTTCCCCGCGCCGGAAAGGCCGATGATTCCGACCATTTCCCCCTTGCGTACGGTAAGGGTAATTCCGTGCAGGACTTTTTTGGTATCGTGGTAGTTGAAATGCACTTGTTCAAACGCGATGCTGTCCCGAAACACGAAGTGTCCGTTCCCCGAAGATACCTCTTTTGCCAAACGGACTTCCCGTTGAAATTCAAGAACACTAAGGAGATGCGGCAGGCGTGTATACATTTCCTGCGCCTCACTTTGCAACCCTTGGACGGCAATAAAGACACGGTTGAGCGCGTACACGACAACCGCGAAGGAGGCGATGTTCAGGATATGAGATTTCGCGAAATATCCGAAGGTCAGCAGGATAAAAAGGACTCCCATCGGCTGAAAGGCGCAATTGATGATGTTTTGCAAACTCTGCATTTTAATTCGCAAACTTCGTTGATGCATAAAATAGCGAGTCCCTCCTTGCGCGACGGCTTCACTCGCCCCCGAAGTCTTTACCGTTTTCATGCCGATAAGATGCTCGTTGATATAGTGGCCGATATCCTTATAGCCGCTCACGATTTTATGCGAAAGCCGGCGAAGTCGAATAAAGGCGGGCCGTGAACACAAAAACACCGTCGCTCCGAACACAACAGAAAGAAAGGCGACTAATGGAGAGATATTAAGCACCAGTATCGTGTAGACAGAAAGATTGGTCAGAACGAGCACAGTTGAGCCGAGGTGGAAAAGAATTCCCGAACTGGCATTGATGTTTGAAAGCAATACCTGATCCAAATAACCAACTTTTTGGCGAAGCAGATACGACCACTTGCTGTTCAATAGTTCTCCAAAAAGTTCATTCCGCGCCTTCACCTCGTAATCGGTCATAATCCGGAGCGTGACATACTGGGATCCGAAGAGCACAATCGCTTTGAGCACAAATAACGCGAAGATGAACGCGGCGATGTATGACGGGAAAAACGGTATGTGCAAAAAAATAAACGTGTTCCTAATCGCCGCGGAAATTGAATCGGACATAGGAAATACGGAAGCGTTCATCAGGGAAAAAAGCGGGATAATGGCGTTGACGCCTATACCTTCAAGCGCTCCGCTTAAAAAGCCCAAGATTGCCATTACGGCAATCTTGGCGTTATATTGGGGAAAGGCCTCTTTAAATAACTGAACTGCGTGAATTATTTTCTTCATGGTTGTGTGGACCGAGGTTCCTGAAGCGTATCTGTTTCGTCAAACTGGTGCCTACCCCAATTGTGCAGATGTGTTTTCCGTTCTTCGCGCGGCTTCCTCGCGAGTTCTTTGTCCACGTAATATGAGTCTC
>CAYHOU010000028.1:0-7334 GCA_964358195.1 uncultured Candidatus Saccharibacteria bacterium
CCCCGACGAGAGTCGGGGCGGTTTTGAGATGGTTGAGAGATTTTCGTGCAACAAAACCGGTATTTGACGTAAATACCAGAACATAGTAATGTTACTACGCAATGACAAATAAGCAATTCACGGCCTATTTTTACGGTTTTTGGTTTAACCCGACACGCTAGCCGGAGTTGTTTGCTTGTTCCTACCTTTATACTCACCGAACAAAGAACCTCCGGAAAGCGGGGGATTTTTTGTGTAAATAATGCGAATATGCGAATGGACGAATCAACGAATAGATGCGAATAAGAAAATCCCTCCCCCTGACGGGTACTCCCTTTAGCACCCCAGTAGTAGAGCAAAGCTCACTACGGGGCAAGAAGGGAGAATAAGACACCCCACCTCAATCCTCCCCTCTAAAGAGAGTGAGGAGGAAAGAAAAGAAGAAATCACCACCCCCCAACCCCTCCTTAGAAAGGAGGGGAGAAAGAGAAGAAAGACATGAAAATAATTGCACACAACACAATAGAGCTTAGGGGTGAAGCAACACCTCCCGCGTCGAAGTCGCAGACCATACGGGGGCTGATTTTTGGCACGCTCGCGAGGGGCACGTCGGCTTTGAAGAATCCGCTGCATAGTCAGGACACGGTGGACGCGATACGCGCGTGCCGCGCGCTTGGCGCGGAGATAACGGTGAAGTCGGACAGAATCGTGATTGAGAGCGAGGGGGTGCCGCTCCGGAGCGAAACGGTTGTGAACACGGGTGATTCGGGTGTGACGACGCATTTCCTCTTGCCTGTCATGGGACTTCGGGGAACGAAGGGGGGACCTGTCACCTTTGACTGTGGCGCGCAGATGAAACAGCGGCCGGTGGAATCGCTTGTTATGGCGCTTCAAAGGCTTGGGTTGAAAGTGAAGTCGCAACACAAGAACGGTCATTGTCCTCTACAAATCTCGGGTGAGCTTTTTGGGGGAAAGGCGACCGTGAGCGGGAAGAGTTCGCAGTACCTTTCGGCACTGCTCATTTCACTTCCGTGCGCGAAAAACAATTCGCTGATTACCGTGAATGATTTGCACGAACGTCCGTATGTGGAGATGACGGAGCAGTGGCTCAGGGAGCAGGGGGTGGTGTATGGGCATGAGAAGAAAGGGGAACTGGATTCCCTTATTCAAGGGAATGACAGAAAGAAAAAAGGAGAACTGGATTCCAGCTTTCGCTGGAATGACAAAGAGGGGAGCGAGAATGACAGAGGGGAGGAAGATGAGAGGAAGAATGACAAGGGGACGCAGGACATCTACACGATTAAGGGAGGACAGGCGTACAAACCGTTCATTAAAACAATTCCCGGAGATTTCTCTTCGGCATCGTACTTTATCGCCGCAGGCGCGCTCTTTGACGGACAGGTGATACTGCACGGACTTGATATGAATGACCCGCAGGGGGATAAAGCATTGGTGGAAATACTTAGAACTATGGGAGCCGATATAGAAATACGAGGAAATAAAATGACCATAACGGGAGGGAAGCCGCTCAAAGGAATACGGATAGACGCAAATGCGATACCCGATATGGTCCCGACGCTCGCAGTTATTGGCACACAGGCGAAAGGAACGACGGAACTATACAATATCGGCAACGCGAGAATGAAAGAAACCGACCGTTTGCACTCAATGACGCAAGGGCTGACCGCGATGGGAGGAAAGGTGCTGGAGGGAAAAGACAGCCTCTCCATTCAGGGCGGAAAGCTCTATGGCGCGAAGGTACATGGCTTCAATGACCACCGCACGGTGATGGCGCTCTCGCTCGCGGGGATGCTCGCAAGCGGGGAGACGTGGATTGATACGGCGGAGGCGATTAGTAAAACTTTTCCAGACTTTGTAAAAATAATGAAAAGTCTAGGTGGGCAAATTAACATGAGGTGATAATGCGAATATGCGAATGGACGAATCAACGAATAGATGCGAATAAGAAAATCCCTCCCGCCGAAGACGGCGAGTGCTCCCTTTAGGAAAAGCCTGTAGTCGTAGACTAGGAGAATAAGACACCCCTACGCCTCGCAGACTTGGCACTTCCCCTCTAAAGAGGGGCAGAGGAAGAATACGAAAAAAGAAATGAAACACATCATACTCATTGGATTTAAGAACGCGGGGAAGACGGTCATCGGAAAACGACTGGCGGAGAGACTTGGGCGGAAATTCGTGGACTTGGATGCGCGGGTTGAGAAAAGAGAAGGAATGACGGCACGGGATATCGTGGTGAAAGAAGGAGAAATATACTTTAGAAATAAAGAAGTGGAAACTCTAAGAGAAATAATTGGAAATAAAGAGAGTATCGTACTGGCTTTGGGAGGCGGGGCGGTAATAGCGAAAGAGAATCAAGAGTTACTGACGGGGCATACGGTCATTCTGGTTTCCGCGCCGAAAGAAGTACTT
This sequence comes from uncultured Candidatus Saccharibacteria bacterium, assembly GCA_964358195.1. Taxonomy (GTDB): domain Bacteria; phylum Patescibacteriota; class Minisyncoccia; order Phycocordibacterales; family UBA10002; genus UBA10002. The sequence goes on from CAYHOU010000028.1 coordinate 2,410, forward strand.
TTTGAAAGGAGTATGAAAAAGGGCAGACCAGCGTTTTTCCCGAAAGGGTTAAGCGACAGAGAGGCGTTTGAGAAATTGTATACGGAGAGGGATTCGGTGTATGAAAAACTGGCGACGGTGAAGGTGGAGAATGACGGGACGGTGGGGGAGGCGGTGGAAATTATTCTTAATTCTCCCTTAATAAAGGGAGGGGACCGCTTGCGGTGAGGGATGTAACACCCCTCCTGCCGAAGACGGCAGTGCTCCCCTTATTAGGGGAGATAAGAGAAAAAATATGAAAACAATACTTTTAATTCACGGGGCGAATCTGAATATGTTGGGGAAGAGAGACCAGAGTCATTATGGGACGCTGACGCTGAAGGAACTTGAGAAGAAAGTTTCGGAAGAGGCGAAAAGGTATGGACTTAAGGTGAAAGCGTTCCAGTCAAATTATGAAGGAGGCATTATTGATTTCCTCCAGAAGAACGCGCCGAAAGCGAGCGGGATTCTCATCAACGCCGGAGCGTACACGCACTACTCATACGCGATACACGACGCGCTTCTTGATACAAAACTTCCCGCGATTGAGGTGCATCTTTCCAAGGTGACGGAACGGGAGGATTGGAGGAGTAAGTCGGTGATTGCAGAAGCGTGTGTGGGAGTGTTTGCGGGGAGGAAAGTGGAGGGTTATATGTTAGCAGTTGAGAAGTTGGCGGAGAGTGTAAAGTAGTTAGGACTTACGCACATTAGCATATTTTCGTATTTCCTCCTCTGTCATTCCCGCCTACGCGGGGATGACAGAACCGAAAATGAAAAATCAATCAAAAATCTTGAACGCAGTGATAGGGTTTCCACTTTCGCACAGCAAGAGTCCGAAACTGCATAATCCGGTTTACAAACTGCTTAACATCAATGCGGTGCTTTCGCCTATCTCGCACCCGGATATTAAAAAGCTGGTGGCGGATATCAGGACGCTTCCGATTCATCTCACGGCCGTGACGATGCCGCATAAGAGGGCAATCATGCCGCTTCTTGATGTCGTTGATGCGGAGGCGAAGGCGGTGGACGCGGTCAACACCGTTGTCAATAAAAATGGCAAGCTGTATGGATACAACACCGACATCACGGGAATAGAATACGCCCTCCGCGGCGTTACCCTCAAAGACAGAAATGTATTGCTTGTGGGAGCTGGAGGCGCGGCCTCCGCGGTCGCGTATGTGGTGAAGAAAGGGAAAGGGAATCTGTTCTATTTAAATCGGACAAAGGAGAAGGCGGAGGAGTTGCGGGAGAGGTTTGGGGGAATTGTAATGAGCACCCCCCTTAATCCCCCCTCTAAAGAGGGGGGAAGGAAGAGGGGAAAAGAGGGGCAGAGGGGGGAAGGAACCCGAATAGATGTCATCATCAACGCAACTCCGGTGGGTATGTATCCGAAGATAGATGATGTGCCGATACCCGAAGAACTCTTGGATAAGCCCGCCCCATCCCAAAAGGGTTCGGGCAGGCATCAGACCGTTTTTGACCTCGTGTATAATCCAGTCCAAACGAAACTACTGAAGTTGGCGAAAAAGAAAGGAGCGAAGACGATTTCAGGTTTGGATATGTTCGCGGTTCAGGGACTACGGCAGATAGAGTTGTGGACAGGGAAGCGGATAGTGAGCAAGTCGTTAGTTGAAAGAGTTAAAAGGAATTTAATTAAAACATTATAAGCACCCCACCTCAATCCTCCCCTCTAAAGAGGGGAGGAGGTAAGAGAAGAAAAATTATGAACGTCACCATATTACGAAGACTACCGCAGGTTGAAGATATCATCAAGGCGTTTCCGCTTTCCAAGAAAGCGGAAAAGCAGATTGAACAAGACCGGCAGGAAGTCAAAGAGATTTTGGAGGGGAAAGACTCGCGCTTTCTTATCGTCGTGGGTCCCTGCAGTGCGTGGCCGAAAGAAGCGGTGCTCGCGTACGCGAAAAAGCTGAAGCCTTTGGCGGACAAGCTGAAAGATAGCCTCAAAATCGTGATGCGCGTGTATATCCAGAAACCGCGCACGACGACAGGGTGGACGGGTCCCGTGAATCAGTCCGACCCGTTCAAGCCGTCCCATATCGGCGAAGGAGCGAAGTACTGCCGAGAGATGATGGTGAAGGTAGTGGAGATGGGACTTCCCATCGCGGACGAAGCGGTCTTCACGCATAATGCGAAAGGATTTATTGAGCTTCTTTCGTGGGTCGCTATCGGCGCCCGAAGCACCGAAGACCAGGAGCATCGCGTGTTCGCTTCCTCGCTCGATTGCGCCGTGGGTATGAAAAATCCGACATCAGGCTCCGTTGAGATAGGAGTGAACAGCGTGGTGGCGGCGCAGTACCCGCACACGGCGGTCTTTGACGGGAGTGAAGTGCAGACGAGCGGAAACGCGCACGCGCATTTAATCCTCCGTGGAGGAGCGCAAGGAGCGAACTACGGAGAACAACACGTGCGTGAAGCAAAGGAGCGAATGGAAAAACTGAACATTAAAAATCCGGCTGTTATACTTGATGTCAGCCACGACAATTGCAAGATAAATGGAGTCAAGAATCACTGTAATCAGGTAACGGTCGCGGAGGAGGCGATAGCAATGCTCCGGAAAGCTCCGGAACTCCGGAAGGTAGTCAGAGGCTTTATGCTCGAAAGCTTTATTAAGGAAGGAAGTCAGAAAGTGGATGCGAAGGCGCAGGAAAAGCTGGACCGGAGCGGGCTTTCTATCACCGACCCGTGTTTAGGATGGGAGCAGACGGTGGCGGTGTTGGAGGAGATGGCGGGATTCAGGAAGAAGCTATCTTATCGGGGGAGGGTTGTGACAACCCCCGTCCTCGCAGACTCGGACACCCCCTTTATTAAGGGGGATAAAGAAAAGCAATGCAGATGATTAACGTACAACTAAAGAAAGTTATGGATACCTCATACGGCATTACCGTGGGGGAGGGGCTTTTGGCGCGATTGCCAGAAATATTGAAGAAAGAACATCCTGCGAGTATGTACGTGATTATCGCCGACACAAAGACCGAGAAATTGTTTGGGAAGAAATTGTCCGGCGAAATGGAAAGAGTCGGATGTAAGACGCTTCTTCTTTCCGTCCCTGCCGGTGAAGGGTCAAAAAGCCAGAAGCAGAAGTCGCGCCTTGAAGAGATGATGTTGAAGGCGGGGGTGGACAGAAAGGCGGTGGTTCTTGCGCTAGGAGGTGGAGTTGTCGGCGACCTTGCGGGGTTCATCGCTTCCACGTATATGCGCGGTATCCCATATATTCAACTTCCGACGACGCTTCTTTCGATGGTAGACAGCTCGGTGGGTGGCAAGACAGGCATCAACACACTGCAGGGGAAAAACCTCATTGGCGCTTTTCATCAGCCGAGCGCGGTGTACGCCGACGTGGATACGCTCACCAGTCTTTCGGTTGCCGAGATTCAGAGTGGCCTCACGGAGGCGATGAAGATGTTTATGACGTCTGACAAAGAGAGTTTCGCGTTCGCGGAAAAGAATCTGGAAAAGGCGCTCGAGAAAGACACAAGTGTCCTCGCCGGAATTATTTCCCGCGCGGTGCGGATTAAAGCGAGCGTGGTGGAACGTGATGAACGCGAAAGCGGGGAGCGGATGGTGCTTAATTTCGGGCACACTATCGGGCATGCGCTTGAAAAACTCTCGAAGTACAGGCTCCTCCACGGACAGGCGGTGGCGCTAGGTATTGCGGTGGAAACACAGATAGCGCGTAACCTCGGTAGGCTTTCGGCGGAGGGCCTCGCGAGTGTACAGGCGGTACTGCAAAGGCTCCAGGCTCCCGTTTCCGTGCTGAAGCGGTTTACATCGGCGGACATCATTTCGGCAACCAAAGGCGACAAGAAGAGCCTCGCGGGGCACGCGCAATATGTGATTTTGAAACAGATTGGAGAGGTGGCGGTGCGGGACGGACAGTTCGTGGAGGCGGTGGAGGATGGGGAGGTGATGAAGGCGATAAGAGATGTTATCGTGTAGGTGTCGGGCTTCTCCACCTCTTCAGAGGGGGAGACAGGAGAGGGGGTGTCACCCCACCTCATTCCTCCCCTCTAAAGAGGGGAGGAGGTAAGAAAAAACTATGCCAGGAAATTCATTTGGACAACTATTTAGAATAACGAGCTTCGGTGAATCCCACGGGGGCGCGGTCGGTTGTGTCGTGGACGGATGTCCTCCTGGGATTGAGGTTACAGAGGCGGATATCCAGAAGGAGCTGGACCGCAGGAAACCAGGACAGAGCAAAATCACCACTCCTCGCAAGGAAGAGGATAAAATCAGCATTCTTTCCGGCGTGTTTGAAGGTAAGACGACGGGAACGCCGATATTACTTCTTGCGCACAACGCCGATATGCGTCCGCAGGATTACGACCATCTCAAAGGCATCCTGCGCCCGTCGCACGCAGATTTTACGTATACGGAAAAGTACGGCATCCGCGACTCGCGCGGGAGCGGGCGGGCGAGCGCGCGGGAGACGTTGGCGCGCGTCGCGGCGGGCGCCATTGCCAAGAAATTTTTGAAAGAAAAGCTCGGCGTGGAAATTCTTTCATATGTGGAGCAGGTGGGAACCTTGAAAGCTAAGGTAGATATGTCCGCCGTAACACCCGAGGACATTGAAGCGAACATCATCCGCTGTCCCGACCAAAAAATGGCGGAGAAAATGATAGAACTCGTGGACGGCATCCGGAAGGAAGGCAATTCTGTCGGAGGCGTCATTCGCGGGCTTATCCGCCACGTGCCGAAAGGCCTCGGCGAACCTGTGTTTGATAAGCTCTCGGCAGACCTCGGCAAGGCGATGCTCTCCATCAACGCAGTGAAAGGTTTTGATATCGGTTCCGGATTTGAAGGAGTGAGGATGCGCGGAAGCGAACACAATGACCCGTTCACGATAGACGCGAGCGGGAAGGTTCGTACGACGACCAATCACGCGGGCG
>CAYHOU010000029.1:0-7166 GCA_964358195.1 uncultured Candidatus Saccharibacteria bacterium
GCGCGAAACCGCATTTTCGTACCCCGCATAGGTATGAATGGCGTACCAGTTTCGTCCTTCTTGTATTTTTTGTTTGGACATAAGTACTAATAAGTCAGTTACTAATTCTACGAATGCCTACTAATCAGAATCTCATTCGTAGGTATTAGCAGGATTTGTCTATTCGTAGATTAGTACTTAGATGACTAATTTAAGTATCGTCGAAAACACGAAGTCAAAAAAACCCAGATACGCCGCGGTCGCAAGTGAAATGACAATAACCACAATGGTATACAAAATTGCCTGCTTGCGCGTCGGCCATACGACGTGCTTCATCTCGGCGCGGGTCTCTTTGAAATAGGTTAGAAGTCGAGACATATTTATGATATTCCCAAATTAAAACCCCTCGCGGGGTTACGTATCTGTATAATACTCTACCGTATAAAATTGTCAACAAAAAAATGGCGGGCCCAGAAAAACCAGGCCCGCCACTGGATCAGTAAGGCGGCAACAATATACTTTTCCTCCAAACGGAGGACAGAGTGTGGAGTGACTCCATATACTGTTTGCTTGCTGATGCGCCCCAACACTTCACCTAGTTAGCGTTGAGGAGATGAAGCGGCACGGGCCACGTCACCTCGTTTTCTTGACAAACACCACACTGGTCAGTGATTGTCATCCACCAGTAAATACCCGAGGTGGTGAAAAGTCAACCCCACACCGACCTGCCTGAGGTAGGCAGGCTTTGGTCGGGATGGGGTTGTTATTCAGTCATTCAGTTATCCGTAGTGGGTTATTCAGTTATTTTATTTCATACGTAATCGTCACGTTGGAAATGATTTTATCCTCACCGACCGGAATGGACGGGGCTACCGACGCGTCTCCACCACGCCCATAGGCTTCAGCTGCCATCGTCTTGTACATCGGGTAATATCCTCCGTCACTGTAACTTACAATCCTCACCAAACTGACACCGAGCGATTTGGCGAGCTTTGATGCTTCTTTGCGCGCCTCGGTAATCGCTTTGTCCCGTGCTTCTTTCACGAGTTCATCGCGCTTGTCAAAATCAAACGTAAGACCGGAGATATTCGTCGCTCCCTGCTCCCCGATGCCGGCGAGCAGTTTGCCTGCGTCTTCAAGTTTCCGCACTTTCACGGTGATGCTTTCGGTAACGACATAGGCGGCGAGTTTCTGCTTGCCATCTGGCTTTTGGGTTTCGTATTGATATTGTGCATACAATGAATTGTCAGAGCCATACTCGTAACGCGGGTAGATATTGTAGCCGGAGGTGGTGATGTCTTTTTCGGCAACGCCGTTCTTTTTCAAATAATCAAGAATCGCATTTATCTGCTTCGCCGCCTCGGTTTGCGCCTCGCTTACCACGAGTGACTCCTCGGTCACGCTGAATGAAAACGTGGCGAGGTCGGGAATCTTCACGACTTCCCCCTTACCGGAAACGGAAATGATGCTTTGGCTTGACGGATTAGAGCCGATAAAACGGAATGCTTTCACCTCCGCGACGAATTTCGCGAGAAGGAAGAGCGAGAGGAGCATAAGCGCGATGACGATGCTCTTTTGTACTTTATGATTTTCTAACATGACTAAATACTACTAATAGGGTTTGCACACTTTTAACATATTCCCGTATTGCTTTTCTGTCATTCCCGCGAATACGGGAATCCAGAGCATTAGTGAGTAATTTGGATTCCTCTTTTCAGAGGAATGGCAACCGGAATACAAAAAGTGTGTAAGTCCTAACTAATAATCTGATAATGACTAACACTAAAGCCGCGGGTACATTCGCTATATTACATAACTGACAAACAGTTGTCTGATTTTATCTTTTCTCCAAATGATACTTTTCTCGCCAACTTTTCCGCCATTCCTCCTTTATGTTCGGTGCCGGTTGTCCTCCCCATTGAACATCAAACGCCAACTCTTCCGCAGCTTTAGTTAAAAAATCTCCAAGTTCTTGTTCGCATGCCGTAGTTAGAGGTTTATCTGACGCTCCATAGGTTGATTTCGCTTCTAAAGCGTCTACGAATGCGTTCAGAGCGTTAGCAATCTTGGGATTATCATTAGTCCTACGCAACAAGCGCAGTAGTGCGGTTTCGTATTTTGTAGCCTGAATATCTCCCGTCTTGCGCTCCACTTCGCTCGCTTGTGAACGTTCCCTTTCTCTGCATTCTTGGAAAATAACAACTGGACTTCTTTCTTCAGGTGTTTCAATGGTCATCGCGATGTTCTAAAGAATAATACTTTGATTATATCACTTTGGCTGTTGTTTCTCATACGCCTCAACCACCCCAGCACCAAAAGACATACAGGCTCGCGCTTCGCCCACCCGAAGAATGTCCTATTCGGACACGCACTCGCCTTGGGGTTGGTGCGGGGTTAGTATCCGCAAACTATGAAAGACAGACTAAGAAGTCTGCTTTTCATAGGCGGAAACTAGATTTTGAAACAACGATGCCACCGTCATCGGCCCCACACCGCCCGGTACGGGAGAAATGGCTCCGACAATATCCTTTACGTCATCAAAATGGACGTCGCCGGTAATGATCTTTTCGCTCACCTCTTCATCCAGCTTTTCTCCGGTGACTGCGGTAATCCCGACGTCAATAACGACTTGCCCTTCACGCACGTCATCGCGCTGGATAAAGTGAGGCTTCCCCGCCGCGACCACAAGTATGTCCGCCGAACTCGTTATGACGTCCGAGTTTTCTGTCTTGCTGTGTACTATGGTTACCGTGGCGTTCGCGTTGAGAAGTGCTTGTGCTGTTGGTTTCCCGACTAAAACCGACCTGCCGACGACAACCACATGTTTCCCGGCAACCGGAATTTTGTAATATGAAAGAAGTGACATAATACCTTTCGTGGTCGCGGGAACGAACCCTTCGTTCCTGTTCTCCCAAAGAGCTTTGATACTGAAACTACCTAGACCGTCCACATCTTTCTGCGGAGCGATGCCGTCAACTATCCGACTCTTATCCAGATGAGCCGGAATCGGGATTTGCACTATGATGCCGTGAACGGCTGGGTCAGCGTTGTATTCGCGTAGGGTTTCCACTAGTTCCTGTTCGCTTATGCCGGCGGCAAGTTTTCTATGCTCCACAACAGCCCCGATGCTTTCCCCGAATGCTTTCTTCTGCCTAATATAGGCTTCGCTTTCTTCGTCTTCACCCACCTGAATAATGACCAGTTTCGGCTTTGATGAAAACGACTCCACTCTTTTGCGGAGCGTTTCCCGTATTTCGTCCCGGACTTTTCTTCCGTCTAATAAGATCATAGTGACGATATGGTAGCAAAAAAAATATCGAATACCTAATTTCGAATTTCGAAAAAGGAAGTCAAATACTCAATACAAAAATCAGAAGTTTCTTTCCCTTTTGATATTTGAGTTTGAATATCTTTAGATATTTGGTATTCGTAATTCGATATTCAAAATCTAAATTTTGCCTAAGAATACTTGCTCCAATATCCCACTCTGTATAACGTCATTCGGCTTCCCTTCAGCCACCACCTCTCCCCTGTCTAGCACATACGCGCGATCTACAATATGCAAAAGTGACGTTAAGTTATGCTCCACCACAAAGATCGCCGTTTTGTGTCGTTCGTTGATTTCTTTTATCTTCTCGAACACTTCCTTCACGATTTTGGGCGCAAGACCGAGTGATGGTTCATCGAGGAGCAAGACGTTCGGGCGCGTGATGAGTGCGCGGGCGATAGCGAGCATTTGCTGTTGTCCGCCGGAGAGCGGATTTGGCTTTGAGCTTCACTTTGAGCGCGGGAAAGAACTCCAGCACTTCATCTATTCTTTGTTGCAGGATTTTTTTGTCTTTCACCACGAATCCCCCAATCTCAAGATTTTCACGAACCGTCAAATGTTTAAACACACGTCGCCCCTGCGGAACAAACGCGATGCCGTCCGCGACCATTTCGTGCGGCACCGGCTTGATGGCACGCTCATGCCACAGTATCTTTCCTTCGGAAACAGGCGTGAGTCCAAAAATACTTTTGAGTATCGTGGACTTCCCCGCCCCATTGGGCCCCATAAGCGCGACAATCTCGCCCTCGTCGAGCGACACGCTCGCCCCGTTCAGCGCCTTCACTCCGCCGTAGTGGACGTGAACATTAGTAAGTTGTAGCAGTTTTTCGCTTGACATCTTGTTGGTTTTTGCTACTATATAAGCACATTCGGCATTCGCCGCGGCCCCGCCTGAAAGGGCGGGGAATATTTATTTCCGGTAGAGCTGCCAAAAAGCATCGGAAACTCTCTTGAAGTCATCACTGTCGATTTGACCGAGACGAGAAGACAACCTTCTATAGTCTATCGTTCTTATTTGATGCAAACAGACAAACATCTCTTTGCCTTCCTGCGTAATAGGAACATACCATGTGCCTCCTTTCTTTTGCGATGTTGTCGGTGCGACAAGAAAGAATCCGCGAGATAGTTTCTTGATAACAAGGCCGGGGCGAGAAAATAATCTCCCCTTCCCGTGTATTTCCGAACCGATATTCTCACCGAAACTTATCCACCACAAATCGCGCTCCTTCACGAGTGGCGGTTCTGCCTCCAAATTATGGAGTTTTTCTTTTACACCTATCCACTCCAAAAATCGCTTGAGCATACCGAAATGATAACATGTCTATTCACTGCTGTTTCTCATCTTTCTCTCTTGTATGCTTTTCAGTAAGAAGGGAGCCGCTTCTTCATAGGTCTTGCCTGACTTGATACTGTTACACAACAGGCAACTCGTCTTCAAATTGTCCTTTGTATGTTGGCCTCCCTCCCTTTGCGGTACATAATGGTCAAGCGTTCTATTTTCAGATGTTACTTTCTCTCCGCAATACTGACAAATGTCTTTATCTCGTGCAAAAATCTCTTTCCGTTTTTTCGGGTCGGTAAAGTAATCCTCCTCTTCAAGATGAGTAACGACTATCAATTTTTCTTTCACCAAGGGGATTTCCTCAGGTAAAAGGACGGAGTAGAGTATCCCTTCACGTGTAGTATTTCCAACTTTAAGGCAGGACTTACCTTCTAACCCTGACACCAACTTCGTAATATGCGCATAATTTGATTTTTCACCACGGGAGGAACCGAGATTATCAGCGATAGTTCTTTTACCAATCCGAATTTCTCGCGTCCCATTCTTTATGTATGTATTTCGCAATAGAAATATATAGAGTCCTGCCTCATAGGGAGTAAGTACCGGCAACAGAAAGTCTACAAACTGTTCTATAATCTTTTGTACATTGTCTTTCATTTCAATTTGAAATTTTATTAGAAATTAGGTATTAGAAATTAGAAATTCGGAGGTGCTATTCCCCCAAATAAGCTTCCACGACATCCCGCCTTGCTAGCACCTCGGCTGGTTTTCCTTCTGCAAGCAAACTACCCGCATCAAGCACAAAAATGTGGTCGGAAAGTTCCCGGATAAGCTCCATATTGTGTTCCACAAGAATCTGCGTCTTTTCTTGCTGGCACAATTCTTTCATTACCGACACTACCACTTTCAGCATCTCGGGGAAAAGTCCGGCGAACGGTTCGTCAAAGAAAATAATATCGGGATCCATCGCAAGCACACGAGCGATTTCAAGAAGTTTTCTCTGGCCGTACGAAAGATTTTTCGCAAGCTCCCGCCGTTTGTCCCAGAGCCCGACTCGGTGGAGTACCTCCTCTGCTTTCGCCAAATGCAATTTCCCGTGTTTTTCAAAGAGCGCACCGAATACATTCCGTTCAGTGAGCACCACCAGTATGTTATCCAATACCGGCATTTGCTCAAAAAGCCGAACATCTTGGAATGTTCGCGTGATGCCGAGTTCTTTAGTTTCGTACGGCTGTATCTTCAAAAGTTTTTCTTTCCCCGCAATCACCACTTCCCCGCTATCAAAAGGAATGAAGCCTGTAAGCAGGTTGATGAGCGTACTCTTCCCCGACCCGTTCGGGCCAATCACGCTCGTAATTTTCCCTTGTTCAAAAGACAGCGACAATTTATCTACCGCCTTGACCCCATCAAAACGTTTATAAATGTGGCGTGTTTCTAAAATCGGCATATTCACTTCAAACTCTAAATCCTAAAATCTAAATCCTAAACAAATCATAAATTACAAAATCAAAACCACCAAATGAAAACTCGTGGAAGTTTGAGGATTTGTGATTTCGGATTTGTTTAGAGTTTCGGATTTCGAATTTAGGATTTTCCGCAAAACGGCTTTCACGCCGTCAAAGTGCTTGTAGAGATGCTTGGTTTGGAGGATAGACATGCTATTTGGTTACCGGAGCGACAACGAACGCAGGCCGACCATACCGAGTAATGAGAAAAGAGCGGCCTCGCCGAATCAACACAAGGTACTTCCCGAGGTTGTTCCAAAATGTTGAAACAGGTACAGTTTTCATAGTGTTGGAGGCCGGACACCAATAAGGATACCAAGCTTTCTGGTCACTTCCGCAAGTGTACTACCAGGAATAATTTCGATAAACCGCGCCCGCCGTTCTCTCCATGCCGCTGACTGTACTTGGTCTGCGAGTACTGAACCGTGTACTTTATTCCCGTGAGTCTCAATGGCAAATGTATACCCTTTGAATACCGAAGTGATGGGACATACAACCGCAAGACCGGTGAGACCATTATAGCCACGTTCTGAAAGGACAAGCGCGGGACGGCGTCCCCGTTGCTCATGGCCTTGCTTTTGCTCAAACAAAAGCCACACGATATCCCCTCTTTCAGGAATGTACCCTCTTACCATATCTCATTACCCACAGGCTTTCCCCACTCAATTTTTTCGGGGAGGTTGTTAGGGTCAATCTGCGCAATTAAATCTTCAAGCGTTTCTTCTTTCTTACTCGCCGGCTCGATCAATATTCCGAGCATACCGTCTCGCGCTCTCACGCGGCTTCCGGCCTTTAAGCCATACTGCTTCGCTAAACGGCTTGGGATACGCATCGCGAGACTGTTCCCCCACTTTTGTATTTTAGTAGTCATCCCTAAAGTATATACCCATGTATATACATTGGCAATCGTGGTGTCGCCCTGTCTGGACAACTACTTCAACTCCACAATCTCTCCGTTCCGGATGGTTCGGAGAGATACCTGTAATTCCGCTTCGCCGTTTTCGTCAAAGCTGAAGGTTCCGATGGAACCAGTAAAGTCGGTTTCCGAAAGCGCACGTTTCATTTTTTCCGG
>CAYHOU010000030.1:0-7108 GCA_964358195.1 uncultured Candidatus Saccharibacteria bacterium
TGCATTCTGATGCACCGGAGGATTTCTTTCTTTCTGTCATTCCCGCAAAAGCGGAAATCCAGTTTTCATTTCCTTGACTGAGAGGTGGTGAATTCTTTTCGTTCGTCATTTCGACTCTCCTCCTCAACATACTTCTCATTTTCAAGAAAATTTAATATGTACGCAAGAGCTTTACCGGCAAACTCTTTTTTCACATCTAGCCATAAACCCGTTGGCGAAGATATAACTTCTGCTTTATCCGGCAGGTTCTTTTTATATTCAAAAATCTTTACCGCCTCCTTACAAAAAACATCCATGCCAGACGAGTTTACAGAGCAATTAGTTTGCCAAAGGTCTATGTCCAGACGAAGATACCCTTTGGAAAGCGTCGACACCGCAAGCCACATCAACCCCCGTTTATTGCCTGGGGTTAGGACAGGGAGTCCATAACCAGAACTATTTTCCTCTCTTGACTCTTTACGAGCTAAAAAGATGACTTTATCTAGTTCAGTGTCTTTAATTTTCGGGTCTGTGATAATTCCATGCATATTCTCAAGAATAACGCCTTCCGTTCGGCAGTCAAATTTATCTCCTAAATAGCCCATATATTAGTGAAACTATCAAGAAAGTAATGGATCGGGAGTAGAAATTTGCCTTGATTCGGATACAGAAAAGAGATACTATTTTGTTATGACCTCCCCACTTCCACAACTCACCTTTACGGCACAAATCTTCAAAGAAGGAAAACAGTTTGTTTCCTTTAATCCTGAACTGTGTGTGGCCTCATGCGGTAAAACTGCTGAAATCGCGAAAGAAAACTTGAAGGATGCCATTCGTGGGTTTATTCTCTCTGCGCGAAAGAAGGGTACACTCTCCGATATCCTTGAAGAAGCTGTATCGGTGTAGTAAGAACGTGGAAACTCAACAACGAAAGAACCGTCTTTTTGGACGGTTTTTTCTTTGGCACAGTACCCTGCATTCCGAACTGTGCAGTCTAGCACGACCGCATAGAAACGAAAACACCGCCTTGTGAGGCGATGCTTTCTTCGAGTGTACAGGAATACGATATTCCGGTACCGGCCTTGGTATGTGGGAAGTGTATCAGGCATAGGAAAATTGTCAAGGACTCCTGTGGATAACCACATATATCTCCCTCCACGTGGTAAGTGACAATGTCTTAGCAATAGTATGCTATAGCTTGCTATTGCTAAGCGAGGATGTTCGAAAATACAGATGGATCGTCTGTATTTTCGGACTCAAGTATTATGCAAGATGGAGATGCGCGGATAAAGTACCCCATGAGGGGAGACTTGTGGATAACCATTTCGGACAGCTGGTAGAGGGAATCGAACCCTCGGCACTCGGTATACCAAGACCGGTACCGAACCGATCTACCAGCTTACAGGAAAGTATACCACGCAGTTCCATCATTTCCGCCTGTCTGCGTGTACGCACAGGGAGACGAAAGTGGTATTCCAATCGATTTTCTGGATTCCCTTTTTCAAGGGAATGACAGTACGCTATACTATTCCCATGTCATTCGCCGCTCTCCGCCGCTTTTCCAAAACCGCGCTATTTTCCGTTTATCTGCTTTCCTTTTTCTACACACTCCACGTGGCGCTTCCGGTGTACGTGAACTCAACCTTTCTTGCCTCACTCGTTCCCGAGAAGTTTGTGGGAATGATTTATACCGTTTCTTCCCTGCTCACCATTGTTGCCCTCATTACCATTCCCCGTCTGCTGAAAGCCGTCGGTGATTACTTCACGACGGTGTTTTTCATCGCCGTTGAGATTGCCTGCCTTATAGGCATCGCCCTATCAAGTGAGCCTGCGGTCATCGTCACGTTGTTCACCATAAGCTCCGTGCTTATCTCTCTCATCTATTTTGACCTTGACCTTATTGTTGAAGGCTACTCCAAAGATGCCGACACGGGGAGTATCCGCGGTTTGTATCTTACCTCGGCGAACATCGCGTGGGTCATCGCACCGGCGCTCTCGGCGCTTCTCCTTATCGGCGACGAATATTGGCGCGTGTATATTGTCGCGGCCGCGCTTTTCATCCCATCGCTCTTTATCTTCGCCTTGCGACTGGAGCAATTCAAAGACCCGCTCTACCGAACTGTCCACTTTATGGACGGCATACGGAAAGTATGGAAGGACAAAGACCTTCGTCAGATATTTTACGCGTCGTTCCTTCTCTACTTTTTCTTTACCGTCATGACCATTTACACACCTATCTATCTGCATGAACACCTCGGCTTCGCGTGGAAAGAACTTGGTATTATGTTTTCCATTATGCTGGTTCCTTTTCTCCTTCTTGAAGCTCCCCTTGGGAGGCTCGCGGATAAAGTCCTCGGCGAAAAGGAGCTTCTGGTAGCGGGTTTCGCGGTTATCGCCCTCGCAACGGCCGTTATTTCATTTATGAATGTACCTGTTTTCTTCCTCTTCGCGCTTATTCTGTTTACGACCCGTGTTGGCGCGGCCATGGTGGAAATCATGACCGAGACCTATTTTTTCAAAAAAATCCGCGCGGGAGATGCGCAAGTTGTCGGTTTGATGCGAGCCCTTAGGCCTGCCGCGGGCGCGGCTGCGCCGGTTGCCGCCACCGCGCTTTTGTATGTCCTCCCAATTCAGTATATGTTCGTTGCACTAGGAGCCCTGATGCTCATCGGTATTCCCGTTAGTTTGGCGCTGAAAGACACCCGGTGATAACTAATCACTGAATCACCCATAACTAAATAACAAGAAACGACTTTTCTCGTTTCTGTAGGTTATTCAGTGATTCAGTGGTAGGTTATCAGTTATTCAGTATCTTCCTCTTCCTTCTCCAACGCTTCCCCATGGAGACCGTCTTCGCAGTCGCAAGGAGTGAGGGCCTCTCCTTCTTTTTTACAGTCCTCGGCTTGGCACACTCCGGGAGTACTTGATTCCCCGTCGCAACCGCCGGTACAGATGAAATGTTGCATAGAATTAAACTCTAAATTCTAAAAACTAAATCCTAAACAAATCACAAAATCTAAACCTCAAAACTCAAATCCTTTTATTTAGATATTAGGATTTTGAATTTGTTTACCTGCCCGCCGAAGTCTTGACGCAGGCGGGGAGTTTAGAATTTCGTATTTAGGATTTCTAAGATTATAGCACCCCTTTTGCCTTTAGCCATACCGCTACCGCGTCCCTGTCCGTATCCGCGAGAATCTCTCCGTCTAAATCCAACGTCGGTGCCTTCGTCTGTCCGCTTTTCTGTATCATTTCATCAAAATAAACTTTATTCCCCCGAACTTCCCGTTCTTCAAATGCCACCTTCTTCCCGCGCAGAAAATCCAGCACATCTCTGCACCACGGACATCCTATTTTTGTGTAGACAATTAATTTCATGCGGGTTCTAATTGCTTTTGCTCTTGCGACAAGGACTTCCTGTAGGATAATGATACCAAACTTTCTTCCCCTATAGTTGTTTACTTTGGGGAAAGCTCTTTCTTCCAAGTGGAAGATGATTGCGCTCTTTAAGGAGGCGCCTAGGAACAGAACAAGCCGCGGAGCAATTCGCGGCTTGTATCTTTTGTGCTAAATTCGGGCTGCCGGGAGTTGCACCCTGGCCATACGCACCTTCACCCACTCGTCTTTGCCGAAACTTGTCGGGGTACCCGGTAATGCTCCGGGGCCGCATGCACTTCCACCCCGTTAGAAATTCATTGTCGGGATGCCGAGAATCGGACTCGGACCTCACGCACCCCATGCGTGTATACTACCACTATACTACATCCCGATAATTTCTAACGGGGCCAGTGCATGTATGCTGCTTTTACGTGTCCCGTACCAAGCTTTGCTTTGGTGCTGGGATACGATACCCCGTTTATCTGCTTCCGAACAATGTAACAGATTACCATACCTTTCACTTAAAACGAACTGGTACGCGAAGAGAGTCGGTGTTCTCGGAAAGGCCCGAAGGATTGTCTTTTTGTAGCACAAGGACTCCTGTCTCTGCTGGTGCAGTAAAGGTAAGCGTTGCTTCAAACGGCACAAATTCGGAGGTCATCCAGCCTGCCCCGTTGCCCCTAACGGGGTCGGCTTTCGCCTGTGCAATACCCGTTGCAAGCAATTCCCCGTTTCCGTCAAAGAGCTTTACCGGAAAGCTAGCCTCGAAAAACCAACTTCCCCGTGCCATGCCTTTGACCGCAAGTGGGTTCGTGATAACTGTATTCGGCCTCGGCTCTGAAATGCGTATAAGGTCGTCTTTTTCCAACTCATTGCCGATGTCTTCTCTAAACACCTTTCCGTCTTGCGTCCTACATTGGCGCGGGTAGCTCTCCATAATCGGATTTCCGGCTTTGGTACACTCGGCAAAACTTGTGATTTCCGGCGCGGGAGTACCGAAGAAATACGACACTCCCGCTATTGCGAGCAAAATGAGGCCGAGCACAATTTGTTTTATGGCTTTTTTTCTTCGCTCGGTCACAACGCCTTTTATTATACAAAAAAGTGAGTCTTGTTGCATGCAATTGACGCGAATGGGATTGAGCGTAGGATACAAGCAGACAACAAAAGCAGAGAGGGTTCTTTGTAAAATCTCTTTCTGCGCAACTCCCAACAGAAAGGCTGAAGTATGCCAGAGTCACTACTTTTGGATACAGAACGAAAAGCGCTGAGCGGTACACCCCGCTTTGAGGTAACTGCGTTTGAGATAACCAAGAAAACAGGCAGCGGTTTTGAGGGTGTGGTTTCGATTGAAAATAGAGAAGCAAAAGAACGAACCCATATTCGCTGGATGGCGGTCTATAAAAGCGAAGGCGCGTGGACGCTCATCAACATGAAGACGTCGACCACGGTGTTGCATGAGGCAAAAAAGTGAATGTCATATTGCATGAGTTCATTGCAGAGGGCTTGAATATCTATCGCGAGAAGCAGCGTGCCCTACAGCAGATACAGGTTTCATCGTTGCCTGCCGTTTCACCACTTGCGCTACAACAAAGGGAAACCCAATCAGTTGCCATTGCGACAACAGTTACTGCCGAAAGAGTGCGCGAGGAGGAAAAACCCTCGACGAATGCCGGGAACGAAACGGCTCGCCCTTCGGAGGAAATACAGTCGGAAACCGGCACAACACAAGAATCAACGCTAGACACCACAAATTGCACTCGGGTTATTGCTCACAAAACAGCTATAGTGGGCCTTACTCCACAGCAGAAAAGAATTGCGGAGTTATATGTGCAAGGGCGCACATATCCAGAAATTGCAGATGAGCTGGGTATTTCGGCGAGTGGAGTAGGACGCGCGCTTGGACGAGTGTGCGGAAAGTTGGGTGTCAAAGGCCGCGAAAATCTAAAGACGGCGCTTGGAGCGCCTCTGGCCACCGTGTCTGGTGTCCTATTCTTCCCGAAACTAGAAAAATCATCCGAACAAGCGCACACGGAAAGGGGAAATAGCAACACCCCAAGAACGGAGTTGCAGAATGTGCTTCACCTTCTAAACAAAGCAACGCAAACGGGAGTACCGGGGGTAGACAAGACAACCGAGTTGAACCGCCTCATTGAATTCTTCAGAGGTATACTACCGACAACATACGCACTGACATACCAACTCCGAGTAAGTGAGGCGGGGCAGGTGGAAGCGGAAGTGAAGATTCGAGAAGTTTAAGCACAGGTCATTAGCGCCGAGGACGGAGACATCTCCGTCCTTCTTTTGTGACCCCCCATCCGCTAGTATAGTAATAATCTGCAACCGTACTTATTGCTACACCCTGTCTTTAGCTTAACTTCTCCACCCGCATCCCTACCGGTCTTATAGGCTAATTCGTGCGAATTAGCCTATAAAAAACTATGTCAGTTTTTCTAAACGCACCCCCACCAAGCGGATCTTTTTCTTTCGCGGATTTTCCTGCCGGTCCAGAAACGGGAAAAACATTTGTGTAACATGACGGCGAAGTGTCTCGGCACTCCCCGTCGGTTCCTGAAGTGTTCGAGAGCGGGAAACGGTGTCAAAGTCCGCGAAACGAACCGTCAGCACAATCGTCCGAAACGTCGTGAACCCTTCCTTCGCCATATACCCGATAAGATTTTTTGCCTGACGTTCCAAATACGGAAGCAAAACCTTCATATCCAAAGAATCCTCCGACAAGGTTTCCTGTTCACCGATTGATTTTGCGGGAGGCTGTTCAACAGTGACGAGAGAATCATCTTCGCCCCGAAACTTGCGATACAGCTCGCCCCCCCATTTCCCGAACATGGCTTTGAGTTTCTCTTCGTTGAACTTTCTCGCGTCCAAAACAGTCCGAACTCCGACTCGTTTCAGTTTTTCTTCGGCCTTCGGCCCGACGCCGGGGATTTTCCGGACCGGAAGTGGTTTGAGAAATTCGCCCACTTGCTCTGCGGTCACCACGGTAAACCCGTCCGGCTTTCTGAAATCGGAAGCGATCTTTGCAATCAGTTTGTTCGGTCCAATGCCGACGGTTGCCGTCAATTTTTCCTTTTTTAGAATGTCGTCTTTGATTTTTCGGGCTACCTTTGCCGCTTTCGCAAAACTTCCGGCAAATGACATATTGAAAAAACATTCATCCACCGATACCTGCTCAAGCGCTGGCGGTTCCTTCTCAAACAGATTTTTTTGAGTACTCTCCAAATGGCCTGCGATAACTGCCATGATTCTCTTTGACGTTTCTCCGTACTTTCTGAATCCCGATGAGATGAATACCACCGGCGGCAAACCTTTCTTGCGTGCCACCTCCGATAGCTCCCATGCCTGTCGGAGCGGCATCGCGGAGCGCAGGCCATACGTCCGCGCCGCATAGCTGGCTGTGGAAAGTACCCCGCGCCCTTTCCCGCCTTGTGGGTCGCCCCCAACCGCAATCGGCTGGCCTTTCAAGTACGGCCGCTCCCGCTCCTCCACAGCGGCAAAAAATGCATCCATGTCTAAATGTCCGATGATTCTCATATACGTTGCATTTTACAACTAAAAAACCCCGCCTGCGCGGAGTTTCTTAGTGAGGCCGAGAATTCTATCAGTCTTGTTGCATACTGTATGACATTCCCTCGCGGTACAGTCACCAAATTCCAGACCTCGGTTTAATTATACTCCTAGGACTTACGCAGAAATGCATTTTAGGGTGTCATTCCCGCGTAGGCGGGAATCC
>CAYHOU010000031.1:0-7035 GCA_964358195.1 uncultured Candidatus Saccharibacteria bacterium
TAATAAGAGTTGGACGTTTACTTTTTATACCCGCCGCCATTTCACGGATAATCTGCTCGGGATTTTCATCATACGGGTCTTCATTGGTAAGGATAATTTCATCACAATATTTCTCGGCAATACCAGCCATTACGGGACGCTTCCATTTGTCGCGCCCGCCCCCTGTGTTCCCAAGCACGCAGATACGGAATTTCCCCGCGTAGGTCTGGTACAACTTTTCCAGCGAATCGGGCGTATGCGCGTAGTCTACAATCACCTTAAAATCAAGGCGGGCACTGCCAAGGTCCGACCTTAAGTCGGGAGAAAGGTCAGACCTTGGCAGGCCGTCCAGCACAATCTCTTCCGCCCGTCCCTTGATGACTTTCACTTTTTTAATACCCGACTGGATTTTCTCTTGTGGTATCCCCACCGCGTTACCAAAACTTACCGCCGCGAGAATATTGTATAGATTGAATTCTCCGGGGAGCGAGGATTCAATTCTGACTCCATTCCAATTGAACGAAACACCTTCGGAGGAAATTGCTTCTCCCGTAGCGTCTTTTTTCCCGTAAACGATTTTCTTTCCGCTAAATACCGCAAGGAATTTCTCCGCCTCCTTGTCGTCGCCGTTCACCACCAAGACTTTTTCCCCCTTACTAAAGGGGGTGCCTCCGTCTGCGGAGGCGGGGGTTGTCTTTCCCGTTGTTGACAACCCACCTGCCGACCTGCCTGCCGAAGCCTCGGCGCAGGCAGGAGCCGGCAGTGCTCCCTTTTTTAAGGGAGATTTCTCCAGCTCTTTAGCCAGCGAGACTTTGGCGGCGACGTAGTTTTCGTACGAGCCGTGCGACTCTATATGCTCCGGCGCGAGATTGGTAAAAATAAGCGCGTCCAGAAAAATAAACTTGTGCCTGAATTGCCGCGCCCCTTCGCTTGTCATCTCAATTACCGCGTGAGTGCATCCAGCCCGCACCGCGCGCCTAAGAAAATGCTGGAGGAAAAACCGTCCCGGCATCGTCATCTTGTGCATATTACGCTCCACTTTGTCCGCAATCTTGAAATGAATGGTGGAGGCGTGGGCGGTTTTGTATCCCGCTTCGTCCAGAAGCGCGCTTACCAGCTCTACGACTGAACTCTTACCTTTAGTGCCGGTTACGGCGATAACGTTCAATTTGCGCGAAGGAAAGCCGAAGATAACCGCCCCCAAAAAGGCGAGGAGATAGTGATAGGCAGAAATAAGGAAACGAGGAGTGATTTTGCGGAGAAGATTCATGTCTTTATTTCAATAAGTCGTCCAGTTCGCACGAAAGCAAAGCTGATTTGTTTAGTACGATCTCCTCTTTCGGATTTAAGTTATCGGCTGTCATTCGGATGACTTTGGTGATAATTCCGTTACCAAGTAACACCCGGGTTGTCTTTTTAAAGTACTTTTCAGTTTTTTCATGGAATAAAGCCGCGTACCGTTTCAGCTTTTTCTCCGGAGTTGGATTTGAACTCCATCCATCGCTCGTAAACTCAATTTTATCTTCTAGCGCACTATCCAATGTGTTAGGTACGTCCACATCATTAAAAATAACCCAGTAGTCGCTGATGATGTACCTGATTCTGACAGTTTTACCTTCCTCGGTGTTGTAGGTGTATGTAAGCGAAAAATTCGAGGTCTGAAAGTGCTGGTATATTTGTATGCTTTTGCCCTCCGCCAACGTTGTGACGGTGTTTATTTTATATTCGTTAAGAAATCGCAAATAACTATCTCGCCAGTTTTTGAACCAGCCGTCAAACTGAAAAGGGTTTTCGAAAAGATGCGAGAGGTCCTCTTTAAGAAGGTTGTCCATTTTTTCATAATTCAAAATGCTTACGGTCAGTTTGTCAAAGAGTGTTTTGATATTCGGGACATCAAGATTTTTTTCTTTAAGTTTCGCGTTAAGGTAATCAAAATCCGGTACAGTTTTTTTACTCATATACCAGAGAAGGTCGTAAATGTCACGCCCTTTGTAGTCATAGGTATTTTTATCCACCCCGCGCTGTTCTCGCAAAAAAATCGCGGCAATTTTACTCGCCATAAGCGCACCCATATTGTACGTTGAAATGACAAAAGAAAGCTGTCCACGATTGATGGGTCTGTGCTCGGTAACTGTCTTTGGGGCAATAAAGCGGTTTAGGTCAATTTTTACATCTACCCACTCAGAAGCTAGTCCGGTTACGAGCTGTCCAACTCGAAACTTCAAAGTTACTCCTCTTTCGTTGTTTTTCTTTACCGTCAGAAAGTCCGGTTTCACCGCGTACTTACTAGAAAAGTGTTTTTCTGTCTCATCCTTTAACTCATCCAAAAAGCTGTTTTTGATTTCATGCGCGGTTTCGAAGTCAAGATCAACCGACATGCGGTCAAGCCCGTGAATAATGCGGAGTGCAGAACCGCCATACATAGTCCATTCATTGTATTTCGGGTGGTGATAAATAAAGTTAAGGACATAATACTGCAATATCTCTTTTAGTTTGTTACGGCGTGTTTCGGCAGCAATGTTCCCATATGGGACAAGGTCGTCCAGATCCTTTCTCAACATGGCTACAATCTGCTCACTCATTGGAGTATTTTTTAATCATTGTATAAAATTTTTCCTGTTCTTCCTTGCTCATTTCACCAATATCTATCCGAAGTTCTTCAATGAGCGGGTTAACATCTTTTAACTTGATACTGCGAAACTCGTTGGTTCTGAAATACAGCAAATCAAACAGAGCTTTTGAAGGAGAAGCAATAAAAAAATCAAATTTTCCTTTCATCAAAGAAAAATCCGAGAAAAGTTCCCTATTGATTGACTGATACACAAAGTTTCCCGCTTTTGTCTGGTAATCTCTGGTCACTTTTGGTGTGACGGAGGTGACAGAGTGTATCGCTTCCGTAGTGAGGTTGTAATACTGAAGCGCCGCCCATGAGCTGACATAGGATGGCGTGCGAATCACATTAGCAAGATAAAACGAATAGGAAATATCGCTCCTGTTTTTCTCAAAAAAGTCTGCCGACACATACAGTCCATTTTTAAGCCGGTATATTTCTTTGTACTTCAAGAATCGACTGATATAGGTATCAACTGTGGAGTCTTTAAGTCCAAGCTGTCTGCCCAGCTGGAAAACAGTGCTTTTCCCAAAGTGGGGCAGGGGTTTGAGCTGTTCTAAGAGGTTTTTCTTGCTTTTCATAAATATGACAATAGTGTATTAAAAGTGAAACATGTTGTCAATACCTGCTAAAAATAAGGCCTAAAATATGAATTCCGCTTTGGAAACTAGCTTGTGAAGCAAGGTCTTTGGTGATATGTTTCTTTCATGCCAGTTCAATTAATTCCGCGCGAACAAAGAATTGCAAAACAACTCAGCTTAATAAAGAAACAGTCCGGCTCGCATTCGCCGTCCCCAGCCATGCTCGCCCGTGTCGCCGAGGTACAGGTGAAGCATGACTTTTGCTATCTTTCCAATCCACACGCGACGGAGCTGTTTTTGAAGTATTTTAAAAGGGATTTTAGAGATGCAGAAAAACTTCATGTATTGGTGGGACACTATCCGTCTCAAAATCGCGCGCTGGCGGAGAAGGTCGCGGTGTTTCTAAAACACCCCCTCTTACTCTCCCCCTCTAAAGAGGGGGAGAAACAAGACATCAGTGTCGCAAACATCTTTGTCGGCAACGGCGCGACCGAGATTATTCAGGCAGTTTTGCATAATTTCGCGGAGGAAAAGATACTGATACCAATTCCGACATTTTCTCCGTATCTTGAATTTGCTCCGAAAGGCGTAAAAGTCGTTTGCCATCAGCTCAACAAAGAGGACGATTTTAGATTAAATCTAAAGAAACTTCTTACGCAGATACAAAAAAAGAAACCCGATACCGTGGTTGTTATCAATCCAAACAATCCAGATGGCAGTTACCACTTTGCAAATGATTTGCAGAATTTCTTAGCGAAACTCACGACTGTCAAAACGGTGATAGTGGATGAAAGTTTTACGCATTTCACGGGGACGAAGATTGAAAGCGTCGCGCCGCTCGTCAAAAAGTATCCGAACCTCATCGTCATCAAGAGTCTTTCCAAAGACTTTGGCATCGCGGGCCTGCGACTCGGTTACGCCGTTATGTCCGAAAAGCGCGTGTCTGCGCTTCTTGAAAGAGGGTATTTGTGGAATGTGTCGGGTTTCGGGGAATATTTCTTAAACCTTCTCTCGGATAAGGCATTTCTAAAGGAGTATGAAGCGGCGAGGTTGAAGGCGATAGGGGGGCGGGATGACTTTTTCAAGGCGTTGCAGAAAGTGGAAGGAATCAAAGTGTACCCGAGCAAGGCGAATGCATTCCTTATAGAGCTTTTGGACGGCACAAAAGCGGGCCATCTTATGGTGCGTCTCCTCTCCCGCCACGGCATCTACATCCGCACCTGCTACGACAAAGTCGGGCTTGAAGGCGAATTCGTACGTATTGCTTCTCGCACAAAAGCGGAAAACGACTTCTTTGTTTCTGCCCTGCATACCATCTTGCTCTGACGTAACGGTACAGCACTGACATTTGCGGGACGATGTTGACATTCTCGCTTTTTTGCGGTGCATGGTGTAGCATTCGGATAGAGCAAAAGAAAGGCAAACCATGAAAATTGAAACTATGGCAATTTTTCCGATTCTCTTGTTGGGGAACACAATTCTTGCCGACATCGGTAGCGAACATCTTCTGCTCGGGGGAGAGCAGGCCATCACGGAGAACGCAATACTCCACGTCAACAGTGTACAGGTTGATGTTTCGCTGAAGACGGGAACAACATCCACCTCGCTTTTTGTCGGACGGCCGATGCCTTATGTGAAAGAAACGGACGGACACATTGACACCTATCTCGCAAAGTTGATTGCCGCAGGACTTGAAGCTGTCCCGCGCGATGACCTAGCTCTCGCGGGGAGGACTCTGAATGTTCTCTATCGGGGAACATATTTAAGTCCGAGCGGCACCAATGTCCTGCTCCTTGTCGACCTCTCGCATTATGTGTTGCGCGAGGAAGGAGAGCAGATTGTCATTCCGTCCGAGGCATACGCGGTTGATATCCCCGCCGCAGCGAAAGCTGCCGCCTACACGCACGTTCCGCTTTTCGTACCGGAGGCGGAGCGGGTGAAGGTGGAACTTTCGGAGAGTGGAAACCTTTCGGCCGCGCAGTTTGACTCACGCGACCCATCCTCTGCGCCCGACCTGCGCAAGCTCGAAAAAGGGCTGTTTCTCTACGCCCGCCATCTCCTCATTTCAGGAAGGCGCGGGACGGTAACCGCGACTGGTCACGCGGAGAGAGTGTATGACCATGCGACAGGCCGACTTATCGGAGGGGATGGAGTAGCAAGGCTGTCAACGCGTCCTTTTCAAGGAGGCCTCATAGTTGATGTCCGCGGCAAAATCGGTGAACAGGTTGTCTTTATGGAGGTTTCGGACAACTGTGTGGACTGGGTCCCGTTGCCATATATTTTGGCATCGGGGGATGAGGGGTACCCCAACTCGTTTGTGAGGTTCTCGCCGGAGGACCTCGGCTCCGCGAAGTTCTTTCGGGTCCGGGATTTTTTCACACTCTCCCATTCCACTCCCCCATAGGAGAGTTATTGAAGAAGATATCTCCGGCCATGGCGGCGTCTCACAGATGCCGTCTTTTTTTGTCCATCACTTTCCGAGGAGTTTCAGCGCGTGCTTCACTCGGTCGCTGGTTGTCGTGACTTCTTTCGGGAGATTTTTGAGCGCTTCGCGCGCCTCGCCGTGGGAGTAGCCGAGGGACTTGAGCGCTTCCAGCGCGTTCTCTACTCCATCCATTCTTCCTTCGGTATTCCGGACTGTCGTATGATAGAACCGAGTGTTTTAGGGTGAATTGAACCCGCTCCATGATACTGCACATGAGTCACGCGCAGTAATTTCGCTTGGTATCCCCGAAAATAGTAGTGGCTACCTCTGACATGGTGAAGCACGAAGCCGTGAGCTTTCAAGAACTGTTCCACGTCGCGGAACGTCCAGTTCGACTTTCCTCTAGGCATGAGGGATGACGAGGTTTGCTATTCCAGCCTTGTAAAGTCCGAATAGCGGAGAGGGGAAATCTGCGGGCGCACGCTTGGCACCAACCGCGCTTACCCAACGTGACTCGTATGCCTCGTCCGCCTTTTGATTAAGAAGACTGTTGACCTGCCCAGTGCGGAAACCTTTAATTTTTTTCGCGGACTCCAGATATCCGATAACGGCCTCATGTAATTCGGACTCCACAACCCGCGGGTCTTCTCCCTCAATGACAATATTAAACTCAAGAGCGACTCCAATCCATGAATCGCCATCTTTAAAGATCATCCACCGGTATGCCCCATTTGTTAGAGTGTTCATGACAGCAGTATAGCACACCTCGGGTCGTTTGAAAATTTAAAGAAAGTTCACTTTCCGAGCAATTTCAGCGCGTGCTTCACGCGGTCACTCGTGCTGTTCGCTTCTCTCGGCACGTTTTTGAGTGCTTCGCGCGCCTCGCCGTGGGAGTAGCCGAGAGATTTGAGGGCTTCCAGTGCGTCCACTTCTTCCCGAAGTGTCGTACTTTCTCCTCCCGCGCCGAGTTTTTCTTTCAATTCCAAGACGATTTTCTCCGCCGTCTTTTTACCAATGCCGGAAATCTTCGTGAGATATGCCGTTTCGTTTGAAGTGATGGAGCGGCGGAGCGTTTCAGGGGTCGCGACATTCAAGATATTCAGCGCAGTCTTCGGCCCGATGCCGGGAACGCTTAACAGGAGTTCAAAGAGCTTCAGGTCGTCGGTTTCTAGGAAGCCAAACAGGTCTTCCGCATCTTCACGCACCATGTGGTGGGTGAGGAGTTTTGCCGAGGTGCTGGGCTTCAGCTTGCGGAGCGTATCGTCCGTTGCAAACACGCGATACCCGACGCCACCGACGTCAATAATCGCGAATTTAGCTTCTTTTTCGGCAACGATGCCGGAAACGTAGGAAATCATGCTTAGAAGTATATAGTAGGCGGATTCAAACGAATAATTTGACAGACAACTATTTGGATGGTACGCTATTTCTCGAGAATA
>CAYHOU010000032.1:0-6723 GCA_964358195.1 uncultured Candidatus Saccharibacteria bacterium
AGTCGCAATGACGAGATGGAATCCTCATTTCGTAATTCGGGGTTAAGTCTGAAAAAATCAACGGCTAAGCGGCCTTAGCCGTTGAGCGAATGGTCATTTACGCGGAAAGAGAGGTTTTTCCGGCATTTTGTGCTCTCGAATGAGTCGGTGAATTTCTTGAGAAGTACTAGGCAAAAAAGGCTCGAGTAAGGTAGCCACCATATTAAGATTGGCTAGTAAGATTGAGATAGCTTCTCGCCCTTCTTCTGGGGCAGTTTTTATAAGACTGTATGGTTTTCTTTCCGCAATTGTTCCATCCACACCCTGACAGAATCCCATTATTTCCTGAAGTGCCTGATTAATAGCATAGGCATCTAACTTCACATGCACACTCTTAGATACTGAGGAATAAGTTTGATTCTCGGCTGGCCATTTTTGCGGTTCCTTAACACCATGAGTGACTGCCATCTTCATAATCCGACTGGTCAAATTACCGATACCGTTCGCGAGGTCGGCGTTGTACGCCTCCTTGAACTTCTCCACTGTAAAATCAGAATCCTCAAACGGATGCACATGCCGCGCGAGATAGAAACGGAGCGCGTCCGTACCGTATTCTGTTACGAGCGCGAGTGGGTCAATCACGTTACCGAGCGATTTGGACATTTTCTGCCCTCCGCTTTGGATAAATCCGTGAATCACAATCTGTTTTGATGGCGCGATTCCCGCCGACATCAGCATCGCCTGCCACATCACCGCCTGTTGGCGCACTTGGTCCTTCCCCGCAAACTGTACGACCGGCCACCACTTTTCAAACCGAGTCATATCGTCCGGCCAGCCAATCGCTGAAATATAATTCACGAGTGCGTCAAACCAAACGTACATCACGTGGTCGGCATCGCCAGGAACCGGTACTCCCCACGGCATTTTGGATTTCAAACGGGAAATACTGAAGTCTTCAAGTCCTTTCTCTTTGATAAGCGAGCGGATTTCGTTGAGCCGAAACGCGGGAACCACGAAATCGGGATTCGCGTCATAGAGCGCGAGAAGCTTCTCTTGATAACCGGAAAGACGGAAAAAGTAATTTTCCTCCTCTATCACCTGCAGTTCCAGATTCGGGTGCACAAAGCAACGGCCACTTGCAAGCTCCGATTCCGTTTTCTCAAGCTCACACCCGACACAATACTTGATTCGGTAGTTCTTCTTATAGATATCCCCCGAAGCCACACATCGCTTCCAGAATTCCTGCGCCGCCAGTTTGTGGTGCGGGTCGGTAGTTCTGATGAAATTAATGTCGGGAAGTAATCCGAGTGGCTCCCGAAGTTTCTTAAATTTCTCCGCGTATTCGTCCGTATACGCTTGTGTGTCCTTCCCTTCTTCTTTCGCCTTCTCCCACACTTTCGTTCCGTGTTCGTCGGTGCCTGTGTTAAAGAAAACTTCGTCACCCAAAAGTCTCTTATACCGCGCCACGATATCGGCCGAAATAAGCTCAAAGGCAAACCCGATATGCGGGTCGGCGTTGACGTATGGAAGCGTGGTGGTGATGTAGAACGGTTTTGACATGGGACACATTTGACCTTTGACAATTGACCGTTCGACTCCCAAGTCAAATGTAAAAGGTCACTTGTCAATTGTTCGGCGCGGCTTTGCGCCGATGCACATCATCCAAATACTCCATCAGTGTCGCGGCAAGCGGGACGGAAAGAAGGAGGCCGAGGAATCCTCCGAGCTGGAATCCGATAATGAGCGCCAAAATAACGACCATAGGCGGCACGCCGATAATTTTCTTCACGACGAGCGGATAGATGAGATGATTTTCAAACTGCTGAATAATGAGGTAGAGTCCGGCGACAATAAGCGCGGACGGAAGTCCCGCGCCTGAAATAAAAGTTCCGGAAGCATACGCGATGGCAATACCCGGAATCGCCGAAATAACCGGGCCGAAAAGCGGAATGGTTTCCAAAATGGCCGCGAGAGCGGCGAGGAAGAGCGCGTTTTTGACCCCCAGTACCATAAGTCCGAGATAGACGAGCACGCCGACGAGCACCGCGAGGAGAATCTGTCCTTGAATCCAGTATCCGATTTTCCGCTGTGTGCGCCGCCACAAACCGATAACATACTCCTCCCGCTTCTCGGGAGTCACCACACGGAGGAACGCGGCAACCCCGTCTTCCTGCACGGCGAGATAAAATGAAAGCACTACGATAAGAATGAAGCTAATGATGCCGCCGAATACCACCGATACGTTATCCCAAAACCCTTTCGCGAAACTCCCGAGAATCTGACTTAAGTCCGTGAACACCGCAGAGAGCGCCGAAGGCTCCGTCGTGCTTTGGATACCTTCCGAAAGCGTTTGCGCGAGACTTGCTCCCTGCTGTACCGCGCGGGGTTCCACGGTAACCGGAGATGGCACGGCGTCAAGGACCGAGGGAACCGCGCGCAAAAAGTTCGCCGTATCCGAAAGAAGCGAAGGCACGAAGATATAAAACACACCGACAAAGAGTACGGTGAGCACGATGTAGGTAACAAGGATGCCGATAAGCCGTGGGATATGAAGGCGCTTGAACCACACCGTGAGTGGCTCAATGGCGGAGGCAATAACCACCGCGGTCAGCACGACGAGCAGTACGTCGCGTAAATAGAAAAGCATCACGAAAAAGAGGAACACGAGCATCGCCCGAATGAGGGTGCCCGTGCTTACGGATATGGATTCCGGCGGTTCTTTAGCCATTTTTCACATCATAACACAATAAAAAAAATATAAAATCTCGAATATCTAATATCTAAAAATACCAAATACTCAACCAGAAAAACCGAATCTTCTTCTTTTCTAGCTTCACTATTTCTTATTCGATATTTTTCGAGATTCGAAATTAGATATTCGATATTTCTCTCATCAGAGATGTAATAGTGTCTCCAACTCCTTTTTGCTTTTCACGGGTCCAATGAGCGCGAGATTCAATCCCGATTCCACAAAGTATTTCTCCGCGACACGCGCGACATCTTCGGAGGTAACCTTCCTTACTTTTTCCGCGACTTCCTTGGGGAGCTGGAGCGGCTTCCGCGCGATTTCCTGATATCCGTAAAATTCGGCGAGTGAATCGGACGATTCAAGTCCGAGATACATAGTGCCGATGAGATATTCCTTGACCCGCGCGAGTTCGTCGGCTTTTACCGGTGTCCCTTTTAGCAACCGAAGTTCTTCCATAATAGCGGACAAAGCTTCCGTAAGACGTTTCGCGGGAACTCCCGCGGTAATTTCCAAAAAGCCGTGGTCGGTAAACGTTTCGTGCGACGCGCTTATGTAATAACAAATGCCGAGTTCATCGCGCATTTTCTGGAAGAGGCGCGAGCTCATACTGCCTCCGAGTATGGTGGAAGCGACTCGCATCGCCGGCATATCCTTGTGATACAGGTCAAACGTGCGGAGCGCGAGCGCGAGATGCACTTGGTCGGTTTCTTTAAACTTCAGCGCGATGGCCGGCTTTTTCTGCGCTTCCGTAACAGCCGTTTTCGGATGCTTCTTTCCGCTCGGCATTTCCGCGAACGCCTTCCCTACTCTGTCCGCCACGTCTTTTTCATCCACGTTACCCGCCACGACAACAGTGGTCGCTCCCGACACGTAGTGTTTGGAACGGTACGAAAGCATTTTCTCACGCGTGGTACTCCTGACTGTTTCTTCCGTACCCGCGACATCCCACCCCGCAGGCTGACCGTCGTAGAGAAGTCCCATCAGCACGTCGTGAATATGGCGGGGCGGCATATCCTGATACATCCGGATTTCTTCAACGATAACTCCCTTCTCTTTTTCAAGTTCGGCTTTAGGAAACGTAGAGTGCAGGTAGATATCCGAGACGACATCAAGAATCTTTCCGAAATGACGTTGGTCCGACTTCGCGTAGTAGCCGGTCATTTCCTGCGAGGTGAACGCGTTATATTGACATCCATAGCTATCAAGCTCTTTCACAATGTCTACCGCCTTAGGCCGCTTCGTCGTTCCCTTGAAACACATATGCTCAAGGAAGTGCGAAATACCGCTTATCTTCTTTTGCTCATATTTGGAACCGGCTTCAACCAAGACCATCACCGTGACGGTGGGGTTGTCTTTCATCGGCACGACGACGAGGCGCAGGCCGTTTTTGAGAATTGTTTTAGTGAAGTTCATAGCATGATACTACTATACGAATGATACTAATAAATACGAATAAAGCAAAAGTCGGCTCGCTACCATTATAGGACTTACGCATTTCGTCATTGCGAGGGCTGAAAGCCCGAAGCAATCCAGTGTAAAGCCGTGTTTCCCCTAGATTGCTTCGTCGCGTTGTTCCTCGCAATGACGGGAAAGGGTTGAGTGCGTAGTCCTATATCAAAAGAAAAACCCCGATTCACTGGCAATCGGGGCTTCGGCACTGCGGGGAAAGAACACTGTTATTTAGGAATTATTGGGGGGCGATTAACGCCACCAACGTGCCGTGACCAAACACAAAATTCATCGGCACCAAACAAACTTCTCGACACCTGCTTTTCTCGCTCTTCGCGTCATACGCAATTCGTTGAACGGCGACAAAACTCTCTTCGGAAATTTCAACCGGTTCGGACGGGAACAGCACCATGCCATTCCAATTTTCCGGAATGGAAATCGCCCGAACCGCGTCGCCGACCGACGGAAGCGCGAACCCATGTTGACGTACTCGTCCAACAAGCGTTTGATAACTAATCATCTTTTCCGCATATCTTTCCTTTGCCGCCGTCCTTTCCTCCTCCGAAATAAATTCGTCAACAGAAACGCACTGAATGGGGCTAGCAGACATGCGCAGGAATGCATCGGGTACTTGCAAAGATAATTTCGCGTAACCGTTGGGAAACGACACTGCACCCGGCAAGGCGGCGTCCGGCCACGCGGTAATGACAAACACCGACAATCGTTTGTACGCCGAAACCAATCTGTGTCCGGTTTCCGCCATACCGCCATTCTGAATCATGGATAATTTCATAAGCATCTTTTGAAAACTGACAAAGACCAAACTCCGAACCGAACGGTTCTGATGCGGCGCTGTGCCGAATCACCTTCTCCGGACGACGGAGAAAAAGAGCGAACCCTGAAGCGTGTGGCTCCAAGGTTCGTTTTTAAAATCGGGAGGAGTAGTAGTGGAACAATCTCAAAAACCAACTCTGGAGGTTTGGCTAGTAATGACAACGACGACGGTTAGGATTGTTCCACGAAACATATTTCTATCCTACACCCATTCCAAAAGCCGTCAAGCAGACAAGAAAAAGCCGCGCTCGGTTGAACGCGGCTTGAAAAACAGTCGGTAACCACTCATGGCATCAGGAACATCAATATGCCATTTGAATGCACCCCGGGTCGGACTCTATCCCACGGCTCCGCTCTCCGTCGCCAGAATTCGGATTTGGTCCAGCTTGACTTTTCTAACTGCCATCCGTGATTGCGGGCGAGTTCCAACACTCCTATCTCGCGAGTAATGAGGAATACTCCCGCACCTTTGGGCAGAAGAGCGAGGCATTTCAGGAATACCTCCTCGCCATGTCCATTTCCCCGAAACGACGGGGCAACCCAGAATGTTCCTGACTCAAACATATCTGGATCTTTCGTCGGCCAGAGCATACAGAAGGCGTACACCATGCCGGTTTT
This sequence comes from uncultured Candidatus Saccharibacteria bacterium, assembly GCA_964358195.1. GTDB lineage: Bacteria > Patescibacteriota > Minisyncoccia > Phycocordibacterales > UBA10002 > UBA10002. The sequence continues at coordinate 5,630 of CAYHOU010000032.1, forward strand.
AGCGTCGTATTTATATATCGCCCGCTTTTCCCGAAGCGCTTTAAGGATATTACGTTTCGTGATTCGTTTCCGGAGGAAATGTCCTTCCTGCCTCAGGTTGCGAACCAACTCTTGTATATCAATGTTCATAGTGTTTCTCCTTTCATGGGAAGCTGACTACGCGTATTTTTTTGTAGGGCGCGAAGTCTTTCCGTTTCTTCGATTCCCGCTCCGGCAGGGTTACCACATACACCGCGTCAAAACCGAGATACGCGGTAAGTATGAACTGGTCTCCATTGACGTGGCAGAGTACATTGCCGATTTCCAGCACGGGAATGACAACGACAGCCGGTATTCCCTCCTGCGCGAGGCGGTCTTGCAGTTCGGCTTGATTTCGCTCAAGCACATCACGCGCGAGTTGCCGTTCGGCAAAGGTTTTTGTTTCCCTGCCGAGCAGACCGTACGCGCTATCTGGAAACCCCGCCTTGGCGAAAGCTTCTTTGATTTGCGTTCCGCCACCGACGCAGATGACGACGAAGTGGGTACGGGACAGTTCCCGAATCCATTCAAGTACCGAACCCCCGAGGCAATCGCCGGAGAGTTTAATCAGACAGTTTTTTCTGGACATACAATTCCTTAATTTTTGAGTGTATTCATTTTTCAAAGAACAAATGGCCGACCGTACTTAGGGCAGTCTTGTTCAGTGAAAATGAAAAAACGGCCCTCTTGAGGCCGCCTTTCGGTGTTCGATATCGTTGTCTAGGAGAGAAAATTAAGCAACGCAAACCGGCCTCAATGTAGAAGTTGAGGCGCGACGACGAATTGCGATGTATATGCTTTTCTTCATTACTCTTTGACGATAGCGCGCTTTGGTTTTTGTGTCAAATTTATGCATTAAAAACCCGTCAAGCGAGTAATCGCTTCATTCTCCGATATACCTCATCGTCATTTCTCTTGCCGATGAGAAAAATGGAAAGTATCGTTCCTAAAACTTGATAAATAATGCGATATTCACCCACGTCTGCACGTCGAAATAGAGGAAATCCACGAATTTCTTTCGTATCGGATGCATAAGGATTCACTGCAAGAGCACTGATGCGCCGTCCAATCTGATT
>CAYHOU010000033.1:0-6646 GCA_964358195.1 uncultured Candidatus Saccharibacteria bacterium
GAATCTCCCTTAATAAAGGGAGCACTGCCGTCTTCGGCAGGTGGGTTGTCAACAACCCCCGCCCTCGCCGACTCGGGCACCCCCTTTTCTAAGGGGGATTCCGTGTTTGTCTGCGTCAGGTCTGCATTCTCCTCCCCGTCTTCTCCATATATCTTCACATACCCGCCGAACGGAATGAGATTGAGGTCGTATTGTGTTTCGCCCACTTTTTTCCCGTATATTTTGGGCGGAAAGCCTATCGCGAACGCATCAACGCGAATTCCCGCTTTTTTGGCCACAAGAAAATGCCCGAGTTCGTGGACAAAGACGAGGGCGCTCAGAATTATAAGAAACAGAATGACTGTCATGACTGATGACTGAATAACTGAATAACGTAAGAAGCGGTAGGGCTTGGGTTATTCAGTTATTCAGTGAAAGGTTATATGTTATGAGTTTATCTCCTTATCTTTCCTCTCAAACGCTTCCTGCAATTTCTTGTTTTCCACTTCACTCATCTTGTCCAGTTCTTTCTTGAGACGGAATTTCTCGTCTTCACCCATACCGCCCTCCTTCTCCTTCGCTTCAATATCTTTTGAAATGTCATCGCGGATTTTGCGCATATTGATGCGGGCGGACTCCAGTTTCTCTTTGGCGACCTTCATAAGTGCCGTCCGGCGCTCGGAAGTGAGTTCGGGAAAATGCGCCCGCACGCCCTTGTCGTCCGCGGAAACCGAAAGACCGAGGTTTGCGGAGGCAATCGCTTTTTCAATTTCTTTCGCCGCCCCAGCGTCAAAAGGGGTGATGCGGAGCGTACGCGCATCCTCTACGGACACCGTCGCGACGTGCTTTATCGGGAGTTTCGTGCCGTAGCTCTCCACAAGAATGCCGTCCAGTACCGCGGGCGCGGCACGCCCGCTCCGAAGACCGCCAAGCTCTTTGCCAAGCCAGTCGTGTACGTCTTTAGACTTTGCCGTAAAGGTTGAAAAATTGTAGGGCATACGAAAATACGAATTATGCGAATCAACGAATAATTACGAATAAGAAAAGTATAACATAGCGCAAGCAGGTGTCATTCCAGCGAAAGCGGGAATCCAGCGAGTTTAGTTTTACAGACTGGATTCCCTTTTTAGTCTACGATAGTCTACGACTACAGGCTTACTGCGCTGCTGCTTCGTCAAAAGAATGACAGACAAAAAGTACCTAACTCCTTGGTAATACGAGTGCCAGATGTTCCAAAAGCAGTTTAAACGACGGCGCACGGTCACGGCTGTACTTTTTCACTTCAAGGAGTTCCGAAAGCGCTTCCGCCATGGTTCCGCGTTCTTTTGACGCGAGAGAACATTCAAGGTCATCCAAAAAGGTGGCCAGAGATTGCTTCCCCACTTCTTCTTCCACCCCTTTAAGCATTCTTTGAATAATCTTGAGCCGTTTGGATATCGGGCTCCCGAGAAAATCCTCCGCACAGGCAGAGTTCATCGCTCGCTTCCTTTCCGAGACTCCGGGCAAGATATGCAGACGCGAACGAAGCGTGGGAAGCAGAATTTCAAGCGAAGGAACGACTAGAAAAAACTGCGTGTTTTCGGGCGGTTCTTCCAGCACCTTCAGTAGTGCGTTTTGCGCTTCCTTGGTAATGCCACGCGCATAAATTACAAATACTTTCTTACCGCCCGAGACCGCTTTCCTATATGCAGCCTCCTTCAGTTCGCGTGCCTCGGGAATGCCGAATACGTCAAACGTTTCGGAGCGAAAATCGGGATTGCCTCGAGTTTCGACCCCGCTTCTTCCAAGAGCCTTGAGCAGAATAGGGGTAACCACTTCAGCCTGTCCGGCAAAAGCGTAGGCATGGTGCTCGAGTGAATCAATCATAGATGAGATTATAACAAATTTCCTATTCTCCCTTTCCTAAAGGGAGCACTTGCTGTCTGCTGCAAGGAGGGATTTAAATCCTCCGCCTCGCCGACTCGGTACCTCCTTTAGGAAAGGAGGAATAAAAGGGTGCTATCGCTTCGCAATAATGGTTTTTTTGTACGTATCCAAATGTTCAAGGGCGATGCCGGTTCCCATTGCCACGCAGAAGTACGCGTCCTTCGCGAGTGTCGCCTTCACGCCCGTTCGGCGGAACACGAGTTCGGGGAAATTGCGGAGCTGGGACGAACCGCCGGTCATAATGATGCCACGGTCAATGATGTCGGCAGAGAGTTCCGGAGGAGTTTCCTGAAGCACATCCTTCAGAGCCTTGATAACTTCGCGAAGTTCCCTGCTGATGGCGCGGACAATTTCGTTGGTTTTCACCTCGGCGGTGCGCGGAAGTCCCGTGACGAAATCCCGCCCTTTAATGATGATGGAAAGTTCCTCTTCAAGCGGTACGGCCGAGCCGATTCCCAGTTTGATGTCCTCCGCCATTTTGTCTCCGATGCCGAGGTTAAAGGTTTTCTTGATATAGTCCGCGATGGCGGCGTCAATGCGGTTCCCCGCGCACTTCACCGACGTTGAGGAAACGATACCTCCGAGCGAAATGACGGCAACGTCTGTCGTGCCTCCGCCGATGTCCACGACCATATGTCCCGCAGGTTCGTGAATGGGAATCCCCGCACCGATAGCCGCGAGAATCGGTTCCTTTACAACATATGCGTTTTTCGCGCCCGCTTTAATGGCCGCTTCCACCACCGCGCGGCGCTCCGTGGAAGTAACTCCTGCTGGAACGGAAAGCAGGACTTCGGGTTTCCAAATGTTCCACTTACCGAGTGCTTTCGTGATGAAATAGCGGAGCATCGCTTCGGTCACGCGGTAATCGGCAATCACGCCATCTTTCATCGGGCGATACGCGACAATGGATTCGGGCGTTTTCCCCACCATCTGCTTTGCCTCAATTCCGACTGCGAGAATTTTGTTGTCCTGCTCCGACACCGCCACAACGGATGGCTCATTCAGCACGATGCCTTTTCCCGGCACGAACACAAGCGTGTTCGCGGTTCCGAGGTCAATGCCGAGTTTAGGGGTGAAGAATGACATAGTAAAACTAATCTGCAAATGGACGAATGTAACGAATACCTGCGAATAAGAAGTCTTGCCCGCCTCCCCTACTTTCCAAGGAGGGGATTTGAGGGGTGGTAGTTTTGTGTCACTTCCGTGGTCCCAGAATGATAGCACTATACCCCCGCACCAACCTACGGACAAGGCGGATTGGTGTGGGGGTAAAGCAGACGGGACAAAAAACCGTTAGGGATTGACAAAAGTCAGGACTCATGCGAAACAATTTTTGGCTGTTCCACTAACTAAATTTAATAATAATGAACTCAACTATCGCTTTTATCGTTCCAACATGGTCAGGACTGATAAAATTGGCCCGACCAACGCCGCTACGAAGATTCCTAATCCTTAGTAAACCCCCTTGGCCTTCAGACAAATACGCCATTATCGTTGATGGCGGGGAAGTAACCCTCGACGATGTCCTATCGCCGTACGCTCGAATCGTACAAGTAAAGAGGAGGGAGGCAACTTAAACCCTTCAATATTCCTGTAAAAGGACTATTTTTATTTCGCTCTGTGCCGTCTCCGTCCGAACCGGAGCGGCTTTTATTTTACTCCTTACCATATATTTACGACCGTTTTTATGTGGTAAGCGGGTTTGAAGAGTTAAAGGTCAATGATTAACGGTCAAAAGTAGTGTGGTCTCTCTATCTCATATATGGTATACTCTCTTTATGCCCTCAAATCGCCTTAAACATATCGGCATCCTTATCCGCGACCTCCGCGAGGAGCGCGGGCTTTCGCAATCCGAGTTCGCCAAAAAGCTCAAGACCTCGCAGAGTGCCATCGCCCGCATAGAAAACGGCGAGCAGAATCTTTCTACCGACACGCTCTCGCGCATCAGTGCCGTACTCGACCATGACGTGCTGAAGCTTTCCGACAAGTCCTTGAATATCCTCATAGAAGGAGGACGGAAACTGCGCGGCACGGTCGTTACTCGCACGTCAAAGAACGGCGCGGTCGTACTCCTCTCTGCCTCGCTCCTCAATCACGGCAAGACGATTCTTGAGCATATGCCCAGAATTGAAGAGGTACACCGCGTGATTGAGGTCCTCCAGAGTATCGGCGTTTCGGTACGGTGGATGGAGAATAACGTTGAAATAGTGGTACCCGAACATCTTTCGCTTGAAAAAATGAACCGCGAATCGGCCGAGCGGACCCGAAGTATTATTCTCCTGCTCGCACCTCTACTCCACTTCGCAAAGAAGTTTACGCTTCCCCACCCGGGTGGATGCCGTCTTGGCGGACGCACCGTCCGTCCGCACCTCTTCGCGCTGGAAAAATTCGGTACGCGTATCGTTTCTCGCACGAAAGACTACCTCGTCACGCATAAAGGGCTCCGGGCCGCGGAAATCGTTCTGTATGAATCGGGCGATACGGCGACTGAAAACGCACTTATGGCCGCGGCGCAAATTCCTGAAGCGACGGTTATCAAATACGCATCAGCCAACTATCAAGTTCAGGAGCTTTGTTTTTTTCTTGAAAAGCTTGGTGTACAGATTGACGGCATCGGAACGACGACGCTCACCATACACGGCAAAGCGCGAATGGAACAGGAAATCCGTTATTCCCTTTCCGAAGACCCGATTGAATCAATGTTTTTTATTACCGCCGCGATTCTCACCCATTCCAGCATCCGCATCAACCGCTGTCCCGTGGACTTTCTTGAGCTGGAACTCTTGAAATTAGACAAAATGGGTTTCAAATACAAAGTGCTCAAAACATACAAAGGTGCGAACGGTAAGACAAACCTCATGGATATACGCACGTATCCCTCCAAACTCACCGCGCTTTTGGAAAAAATAGAATCCCGCCCGTATCCGGGACTCAACATTGATAACCTCCCGTTTTTCGCCGTCATCGCGACGCAAGCTAAAGGCACGACGCTTATCCACGACTGGGTGTACGAAAACCGCACCGTGTACTACAAAGAGCTGGATAAGCTCCGCGCCGAAACGCTCCTTGCCGACCCGCATCGCATCTATGTGACCGGCCCGACGAAGCTGAAAGCCGCCGAAGTGGTATGTCCTCCCGCGCTTAGGCCCGGCGCTATTATTCTCATCGCGATGCTCGGCGCGGAGGGCGCGTCAACACTCCGAAACATATACAGTATCAACCGCGGATATGAAGGAATTATTGACCGGCTCAATGCGCTGGGAGCGAGGATAAAGATATTGAGGTCGTTGTAGATATACGAAAATACGAATTACAGTCCTGCGAATGCAACGAAAAAATACTAATTCAGCATTCGTATTTTTTAGTAGCATTAGTACCATTCGTATATTAGTATCATTGTATGGACATCCCCAAAGACTACCTCGCAAAGCTTCAGGTGGCGAAAAAGCTCAATATCACGAGTGAACGCCAAGAGCTTATCCAGCGGTTCGTGGATAAAATCAATGTGGAGCGTATCGGCACGAAGTGGGAACCGGTCATCTGGAAGCAAATAAACGGTCTTGTGGCGCATGTGGGTATCGGCGACCTCTATTGGTTTTTCAAGGAATGCGAGCGGGGCGATTCCTTTAGTAAGAAATTTTTCGGTATTCTCAAACGCACACAGGTTCAGATAAAAAAATAACGCTATTTCAGTTCTACTATACTACGTAGTATAGTAGTGAATAAAAAAAGCGGGGAGTCGTATGCTCTCCCCGCACTCCGCTTTCAGGACTTCAGCCCACAACGGGTAGAAGCTTCAGAAGTCTTGTGATTCTTGACCGACTACTGTTCCAGACCCAGTTGTCGGGATTATTTTCGGTTCCGTCAGCGATGACACGAACGCGTTTGAGAAGGGTCCTGTATTTCTCCATCTCCCCCGCTATCGCTTCCTGATTCCGGCAGTCCTGAAGACGGCGCTCGTCTGCCACTCTTAAACGGTCAAGAAGATGTGCGCGCTCGAGGACATGTTCCCCAGCCAGCCTTTTCCAATCAGCGAGTTGCTCAAAGACCGTTTTTTCATTTGGACGGGCAATGATGGCCGCCTCAACTTCTTCCAGAGTTGCTTCCCCGATGAGATACCGACAGAGAAGGTTTCCGCTCGCTACGACAGAGTATCCTCCGGCAACCAATGTGGGAGTATTTCCGGTGAGCGAGTATACAACGCGCGTATCTCCCAATTGCACTAGCAAACGGGCTGTCCCGCTGTCTCCCAAAATCTGCCCGCAGCGCCCGTCGGATATAAAGTAAGCTCGGTCGTTTAGGTCAACGAATGGCTCGCCCTTTTTCCATCCGGCGGTGAGAATGTAGCAGAAATATTCGGTGGGGCCCTTTGGGACACTGTACCAGCCGGAAATGGTGACAATGTCGCTTTTTCCGGGCCGTGGTGTGACGATAAGAGTGTTCATCTCGCCTGAACCTTCAATCACACTTACGGGGCAACTTGCCCCGAGAAGATAGAACTTCGCACCGACCCTTGAGGTTGAAACCGCCACGCTGTTTTCGACTCGTTGTGCTTTCAGATACTGACTTGCTGCATGCATTTGTTCCTTTCCTGACAACTCATCGCTGTCAAAGAACAATCGGCTGTTGCTCATCGCAACCTCCTAGACGATGACTACCCTCGTCCTATCAGGTGCCATTTATGAATGGCAGATTAAACTTAGCTTTTAATAATTTCTGCTAGAATAAACGCATGAAAAAA
>CAYHOU010000034.1:0-6575 GCA_964358195.1 uncultured Candidatus Saccharibacteria bacterium
TAAAGGGAGTACCGCCTTCCGAGGCGGGGAGGGTTGTTGACAACCCCCGACTCGCAGACTCGTCACCCCCTTTTCTAAGGGGGATATGGTGGTCGGTAACAATCACGTCAATGCCGTGCTCGTTCGCCCGCGCGATTTCTTCGCTGTCGGTGATACCGCAGTCAATCGTAATCAAAAGTTTGCAGTCCGATTTCTTCAATTGCTCCACCGCTCCATGATTAAGTCCGAATCCTTCCCCGTGCCTGTCGGGAATATAGTTCTCAAAATTTAGATATCCTATTTTTTTGAAAAAATCATGCAGGACGACCGCACCGGGAATCCCGTCTGCGTCATAGTCGCTAAAAATCGCAATCCGTTCGTCATTCTGCACCGCCCGTAAAATCCTCGCCACCGCCTTCTCCATATCCTTCATCAAAAATGGGTCGTGGGAGTGGTTCTCATAGTGCGGGTTCAGAAATTTCTCCGCTTCTTCCGCGCCCTGTATTCCCCTTCCATACAAAAGTTGCCGTACGAGTGGTGAATATGCGAGGAGTTTCTGCTCTATGTTGCTGTCCGGCGCGGGCGAGAGCTTGTATTTCGGCATGGGACTAGTGTACCACGCGGTGATTGACGGATGCACGGTAAAAAGGTAGAAATATGCAAGAAAAAGTCGAGGCGGGCGCTGGACTAGAAACCGACGCTGCGCTTCATTCAAAACAAACCATACCTCTTATGAAGACCGGACTGACTGAAAAAGATGTGGCGGAGTTAGTGCAACGCGCATGTGATAAACGCTCGGAGTGCATATGCGAAATCGTGGACAGGCTGGCCGCAAGAAAGACAAGGGCGGAAGAAAATGCGGCACGAGCAAAAGCCCCAGAAACCCAAGCGTCCGTGTCGGCTTGTGTTGCCGAACTGCAGGGGTTGTTAAATGCTCTGCTCAAAGAAGAAAGTTTCTTGAAGATACTCCACGCGGAGTGGCCAAAGTGGGGCTTTGAAAATTCACGAGGTTCGGGCTCCGTATGGAAGCTCTCTACATTGATCGCGGAGGCGCCGTTGGATGAGCGAGGTATTATTATACATGTCGTCCTCCTCGAACCAGGCAATCCTCGTATCGGGATTCTCTTTGAGTTCCCGGGCAGTCTCGGTAATGTCCAGCAGAAAGAAATAGAGGATTTCCCGATTTCTCCGGTGCGACTGGAGGAGGAGCTAAGAAAACTGATGAACGCCGAACAACTTGTCTCAGCCGTCGTGAACGCCATTCACGAGAGGCGAATCACAGACTAATCCCAAGTTATCTGTGTGCGGCACGACCTCGTCGCGCCGCATCTTCTTTTTGAAAATTGCAAAATTGATAATTGATACTTAAGAAAATTCGCCATATACTATCCTGTATATGGCGAACTGTATTTTCTGCAAAATCATCAGGGGAGAGCTGCCGTCCACCAAGGTGTATGAGGACGCGGACGTGTTCGCCTTTCTTGACATTAAGCCGGTCAATCCCGGCCATACGCTTGTGATACCCAAAATGCACTACGTCAACGTCCACGATATGCCCGACGAAATGGTCGGGAAGGTGGCGATAGTGGCGAAAAAAATCGCGGACGCGATTCTTAAAATCGGCGCGAAAGGAGTAAACATCGGCACAAACAACGGCAAAGACGCGGGACAGGTCGTCTTTCACGCGCACACGCACGTCATGCCTCGCTATGGCAAGGACAAATTCAGCCTGTGGGTGGGGAAAGAATATGACGGGAGTGAGCGGGAAGAAGTAGCGGAGAAAATTCGGCAGTCCTTGAATCCTTAATCTTTAATCCTTTATCCTTAACAGGAGAACTTTAGCAATAGTGTGCTATAGCATACTATTGCTAAGTTAGTTAAGCGAGAAAACTTCCCGTCCTTTAACCAACAGCGAAGGCACTGAAAAATAGGAATTTTGATTCAATAAACCCGAGAAGGAAACCGAGGAGAATGAGAGAAACAATGACGATTACATTGTGTGTCGTGTTGCTTTTTTGAGGTAGCATAGACTCACCGCCGGAAGGGCTATTCAGGGACTCGGAATCCGGTCGTGCGCCGGTAAAAGTGATAACCAAAATCGGTACGACAAAATAAGAGAGAAAGAAAGTAAGGCCAAAAGTCGGGCTATCTCCGTCTATACCGAGTGCGTCCAGACTTGGCTGAAGCATCTTTTTAGTAAAGAGGTCGGAACTCAACAAAAATGCGCCACCACACACCGCGATGTAAGAAAATAGACGAATTACTTTGACGAGAAACTGTTTCATGGTAGATACGCTTAACGAATAGCGCACACGAATTGGGGGATGCTATTGCTCTATTGCTGTACCAGTAGTATACCACTCGACTTAAATGTTTCTATTCTGTGCTTCTTGAAGCGCACTGATTCCCGGAAGTGTCCCATTCGCCAAAAATTCAAGCATCGCGCCGCCTCCGGTGGAAACGAAGGAGAATCGCTCAAGAAGGCCGAGTTTTGAAACCACAGCAAGACTGTCCCCTCCACCGATTACCGTTTCCGCGTCGCATTCGGCAAGCATTTGGGCGAGTTCTATCGTTCCCTGCTCAAACCCTGCCTCGTACTCTCCAAGCGGACCATTCCAGAGTACGAATTTGGCGTTTTCAACAAGTGTTCGCATATCATCAAGCGCGTTTCTGCCCGCGTCCACGATTTTTTCTCCTTTCTCAACCGCGTCGGCGTTCTTCTCAAAACTTCCCGAGAGTTTTCGAACAATGACGTCTGACGGGACGCGTATCTTTTGGTTTCCGAGAAGCTTAGGGCTAATCGCGCATTCTGAAACGAGGGAGACTCCGGTTTCGTATCCTCTGGCGCAGTAAATGTCGTTGGCAAGCGCTCCACACACGTAAATATCGTCGGCAATCGGCAGAAACTTTTCTATGAGTGGCGTCTTCGTTTCAAACTTAGCCCCTCCGAGAACTACAAGCATCGGATGCTCCGGAGAAAATGCTTTGGAAAGATGCTCCACTTCGTCGGCGAACACGAAACCGGCATAACTCGGTAACAGTTTTGGAATACCGACAATGGAAGCGTGTTCCCGGTGGGAGACGGCAAATGCCTCGTTCACATACAGGTCGGCAAGTGAAGCAAGCTCTTTGGCGAATGTGGGGTCATTTTTCGTCTCGCCCGAGAAACTGCGTACATTTTCCAGCAGAAGAAACGAACCTGCTTCCAAAGACGGTATACGTTGTTGCGCCTCTTCAAGCGTTGAAATGAATGAAACCGGAAAACTCTTTTTCAGATACTCAAATACCGGGCGAAGCGACTCCTGCGGGTCGCGCCCGACATGGCCGATAATCAGAGTTTTCGCTTTTTGGTCACGCAAAAATTCAAGCGTTTTACTCGCGCTGTCAATGCGATAAGTATCACGGGGAACGCCATTCTCCACGGGCAAATCAAGATTGAGACGGAGCAGTACCCGTTTTCCACGAACATCAATGTCTTTTAATAGTGGGAGTTGAGGTGACATATTCTTGTTTCTTATTCCTCCTTATTAAAGGAGGTGGCCGATAGGCCGGAGGATTTTGACATCCCTCCTGCCGAAGACGGCAGTGCTCCCTTTTCTAAGGGAGAATTAAAAACGCTAAATCGAATTGGCACTTTTTAGCATACCGATAAATCCCGTGGCATCAAGACTCGCGTGACCGACAAGGAGTCCGGCGACTCCTCCTTCAGAGAGAATTGCGGCGGTATTGCTCTCCTCGGCAGAACCCCCATAGAGCAGGACAGGCTGCTGCGCGGTAGCGGCGTCATACATATCCGCGAGGACTTTACGGATAAAAATGGTAGTCTCGCGGATATCTCGTGGTGTCATAGCCTCCCGCGCGCTTTTTCCGATAGCCCACAGTGGCTCGTACGCGATGACGAATTCGCGGAAATCCGTACGCCGGAGACCCGCAAGCGAGAGTTTGAGTTGGTTTTTCAGAACATCAAAATATGTTCCATCCGCGTCACGCTCTTTTTCACCGACACAGAGAATTGGAACGAGTCCTTCGGCGAGGACGGCACGGAGTTTCTTGGAAACGGCTTCGTCGGTTTCGCCAAGCGCCCTCCGTTCCGAGTGACCGATAACACAATAGGACACGCCGACATCTTTCAACATTTCCGGCGAGACTTCACCGGTTGCGCGACCGGTATTCGCCCAAAAGACATCCTGCGCTCCGAGAGATACCCGAGTCGTTCCCGCGTGGGCAAAGAGGCCGAGATACACAAAAGGCGGACAGATAACGGTTTCCACCTTATCAAGTTTCCCTCCCACGAGCTTGGTTTTGGCAAAAAGAACCCGCGCCTCGACGGCGCTCCCCGGATTCATCTTCCAGTTGGCAACGATGAGTTTTTTCTTCCGCATATTGAAAGAAGTATATATGAGAAGCGGGAAACCGACAAAAGGCGGTAGACACTGGATTCCCTTTTAGTCTACGACTACTCCGCTATTGCTCCGTCACGGGAATGACAGGCGGTTGGTTATTCAGTCATTAAGTTATCTGTTATAAGTTATTCAGTTCCTACTCCACTTCTCTCCACTTATCCAACACGTACCCGCCGACAGGGCCTCCCGTGAACAACAAATTCGCGAGGCCGGTTTCGTATACTACTTCAGCGGAGTTTTTCAGCCGAATTTTCCATGCTGTCACCTCTTTGACGTCTATTGAATTCTCAAGTGAAATTTCCCCGTGTCCGGCGTAGACAAGAACATTTCCCGCCACAGAATTCTTCATGGTAATTGCTTTACTGGTTCCTCCGTTTTCTGCGTCGTTGTTTTGCGAGATGAAAAGGATGAATGAATTCGTTCCCGCCCCCTGAAATACCGCGGAGTTTTCAAGCGATATCCGACTGCTGGTTACCCTATTGGCGGTTTTGTCCGCAATAATCGCAACGCTTTTCCCAAAAAGCGACGGGTCAACGGCCAATGTTGCCGTATTCTTTATGGTAATGTTTCCCGCCACCCAAAGCGGTCCCGCGAGCGTTACCGTGGGAGAACCGCTGATTTCCAAATCACAATTTATTTTCTTTGGCCCAATGGTTGTGTCGTCATCAATCTTGTACGGACACGGGGTTGTAATGGTACCGCCGGCCACTGCGTCGGTTTCCCACTCCGAGATCTGCGCGTCGGAAATAGGGAGCGTGGTACTCGCTGTATCGGGGCTATTCGGGTGAAGCGCGCCCGAAACTCCGGTGCCGGAGATGCTTTGGTAGTACGCGTCTTTGTCGATGGTGGAATCGGTTATCGTATGGGCATAGGCAGAACTGGTTGCGTGGATTCCGTCAATGCTTCCCGAGGGACCGGCCGAAACAACATCTCCTTTTATAAGATTAGACCCCGCTCCGGTAATCGGGCCATTAGAGTATGCGTTACCAGATACTGATGAGCTGTTTTCAAGCACGATTCCTCCCTCTCCAGACTGCATACCATAGTTAAAAGATGCCCCGCTTCCCGTCGTAAGATGCGCTTTATTTTTTCTGACGAAATTATCCTGATTCCCCGCCGCAACCACCTCCTTGCCGTCAAACACGGCGGTGGTTGTCGCTGTCGCGCTATACCCATCATAGGAAAGGGTCTCCACGTCGCCGACGGTCATCCCATTTTTCAGCCGGTAAAGCACATCCTCCGACACTCCGTTTGCGCCATAGAAACTCCGCGCGCCTTTCTCTAACGAGCGGACAGAGTCCACCTGGTTCAGCACCGGATTCACCGCGCCCAAACTTACCGTGAGTGAGATAATGAGGAAAAACAAAGCGGCAATGGTAATTGCTTGGCCAGAGCGCCAAGAATGACCACATTCCAATTTCCAATTTCTAAAAAGGCCACTTCCTTTACTATTCAGTATTTTTTGTTTCTTCATTTTAGAAATTAGATATTGGAAATTAGATATTGCAATTCATACTTCTAGTATGAATTGCGGAGTACCGCAGTTCCATAAAAATCCTCGCTCCGCGCAGTTGGTCCGTTTCCCGTCTGCATAGTCATCTCTATCTTAACGCCTTTTCCGCGTGGCGTGGTTATCTTGCGAAACACGAGATTGGAAATAGTGGTGCTCATACTGGTGAGAAAGCCTGTCACGACGCCGTTTTCTTTGAGTGAGAGTTTCCCCGCCGCGAGCGAAAACTCCACCGTCCGCGCAGTGCCGATAGCGTCAGTTGTTTTGAGCGCAAGCACTCCGGGATGCGTTCCGAATGTACTTCCGGCATCAGCAATGTCGTTTGCGTCGCGGATTTCCCTGAGCATTCGCTCCAGAGAGAGAGCGGTCTCTTCTTCTATGTGTTGCGCGTTCCTAAGTACTCCGTACGAGCGTGTCACGACAAGAAGCGTTTGCATCACCGCGACAAGAGAGAGAGCCAAAATAGCGATATAGAAGAGCATCTCCACCAAGCTGAAACCAGCTTTTAGCTTATAGCTTTTAGCTTTTAGGAAAAGACTTCTAATTTTATTTTCTTTCTTCATTTCTATAAGCTATCAGCTAACATAGGACTTACGCACTTCGTACTTTTCTGTCATTCCCGCGGAGGCGGGAACCCAGTGTAAGCCGTTTTTTAAGGCTCTGGATTCCCCTTTTCAGGGGAA
>CAYHOU010000035.1:0-6495 GCA_964358195.1 uncultured Candidatus Saccharibacteria bacterium
TTTAAAAAACGCGTGGAACGGAGACCGATTGATTGTGCTAGCGTGTTCATTTCTTTCAGAAACAGCGAACGGTTTTCGTCTCCGCTTTGCGCGCCGAAGGCCAGTATACCGCCTCCCGCCGAGGCAACGGCAGATGCTCCGTCATTTGACGATTCAATCAGCGTGAACTTCAAAAGGTCGCGCAGAAGCCAGCGCTCCCCTACTTTCAGCCCACTGCTACCTTCCGCTCGCATGGCTTCCGTGTCAATCGTGACAAAAGCGGTTTCAGGAATAAACGAAAGCGCCGTTACCGCCGTCATAATCTTGGTAACGGAGGCAAGTGGTAACACGTCATTTTCGTTTCTCGCAAACAACTGCTTCTTCGCTTTCACGTCATACACGTAGGCGGCTTTGGCCGAAAGCGAAACCGTATCAAACGAATTCTCCTTTGGCGGCGGAGTCGCCACGGCCGCGGTGGACAAAGTACCGGAAAGCGCGGACGTGGGAGCGCTCAGCGTGAAATAAAACGAGCACAGTATTGCCGCCCAGAAAAAATACTCGGGCCGAATTTCCGCCCATACTTTTTGTATCAGATTACGCATGTTCGGTCGGAAGTTCGGATTCAAGTTCTGTTTCTCCGTCATCTTCAAGCGACGTTTCGGCCTCCACGGCGGCTTTCTCGGCGGCGGCAAGCTCTGTCCGGACGTCCTGAAATTCAGGGAGCTCCTCGGCCGAGGTGATGCCAAGAAGAGAAAGAAGGTCAATAGTCGGGCGGTACAGAAATACCCGCTCGTCGTCTTCGCTTTGACGGCGCTCTATAAGGCCTCGGATAAGCAAGCTTCGGAGTATCGCCGTGGAATTGACTCCGCGTATGTATTCAATGTCTCTCCGCGACGCCTTCCCCTTATACAGTATGATGGACAGGGTTTCAAGCGCCGCTTTGCCGAGGTCCTTCGCGAGATCTTCCTTGCGGAGACGTTCAATCAGTTCATGCATGTCCGGCGCGGTCGCGAGCGCGTACTCATCCTCGGTTTGAATAAGGGCGAGTCCCCGCCCCTGCAATTTCTCCTTCAGGCTCTGCAACCCTCTCTTTACGTCGGCCGAAGGTAATTTAAGGGCACGGCACAACTCGGGAAGCGACATTTGCTCACCTTTCCAGAACAGCAGTGCTTCAATTTGGTTTTCAGGTTCCATGGGCTTATAACTTATCACAGATAACTGAATGACTGAATAACCCATTTTTCCGAAATCTTTCTAGATTTTCCTCCTTCGTTAATCAGTGATTCAGTTATACGTTATCGGTCATTCAGTAGCGTGGTATGCCCACGCGACCCGTTTCCATCATAATATCACCGTGCGGTACCTCCTGAGTCGCGTTTAAGAGTCCATCCTTCACGAGTTCAAGCATCGCGAGAAAACCAACGATTACATTTACCCGCGCGACTTTTTCATCAAAAAAGTCGTTCGGGTGAACCCGCTCACCTTTGTGCATGGCGGCAAACTCCTTGAAGCTCATACGAAGCGCGGAGGTAATTCGTTCCTTCAGATTCTCAATCATCTTTTCAAGACTAATTACTTTTTTCACCGCCACCTTTGAAAGTTCCTCAACCTTCGGAATAGAGGCGAGGACAGCGCGAATTCCAGCGAGAAGCGTCGTCACGGAAACGTCTTTCGGCGGAGCGAATATCGGTACCACTTTTCGCTCACGAGGAAGATACATCGCGGACTGTCCGAACCGTGTCCTCACGTGGCGCGAAAGTTCACGGAAGCGCTGTAATAGCTTCAGTCGGTTCTGTAGGTCTTCCATACTCTCCTCTTCTTCGCGAGAGAGCGAAAGTTGTGGCAAAAGTGCTTTTGACTTTATGAGAAGAAGCGTGGAGGCGACATAGGCGAATTGCGCGCTCTCGGCAATCGGAAAGTTAATGAAATCCTTGGAATACTTCAGGAAGTCATCCGTTACTTTCGCAAGCGCAACGTCGCCGATGTGGAGCTGGCGGCGCTCAACAAGCGTCAAAAGGAGGTCCAAAGGGCCCTCAAACTTCTCCTGTTTAATCTCAAAGGCGGCCATTGCAAAACTATACCACTTTTACCTCCACACTAAAAGCCTTTAGTGTGGGGGTTTATGGCCTTGTTCAATGTTGCTATTAGATTTTCCGGCAGGATATCCCATCTACAACTATTTCATTTTTCAACTTAAATTTGCATTCCGTAAGAAATATTGGAAGCCAACGCAAAACCGCTGTCTCATAAGAGTATCGTACAGTGTAAACACATGAGGGGGCACGTTCCTGTAGAGAAATGCTGTCATAGCTCTTGTCTTTTGGAATTAAAAAGATATTTGAATAATTTTTGCCTTTTATCCTTCCAGATTCCGTTATGCAGTCATAGTGTGAACTGAAAAGAGCATTAGATTCACCAATATTGGTGACCGAAAAGTTTAAGCCAATCCCGAGAAGCTTGTCTCCTTGGTGTGAAGAACTACCGGATAGGCCAAGCTCTATTTTTGGACGCTGAGTAAGAAAAGGGATAAAAATGGTTAGAAAGATTGTAGTAGCCACCCCCAGCATCTTCCATGAGACCTTATACTTTCGGGTGCGAGTCAACTTTCCTGCATTTCTCCACTCACCATCCAATATGCTATACACCTTACTGCTCTCAAAATGGTCGTACAGGAATGAACCGTCACGGAGGACGCCTTCCAGCCTGAAGCCGAGTCGCTCCGGTATCGCGAAACTTTTTTCGTTTTTCATACTACAATGAATTTCAATACGATGAAGCTGTAGCCCCTTAAAACCGTAGGAAACAAGTGTCCGCACGCAGTCGGTCATAATCCCACCCCCTCCAGAGTCTTCGGCAAGCCAGTATCCGATTTCGGCCCGACGGCTTTTCTTTTTTATAGAGATGAATCCCATTGAGCCGATAAGCTTGTCACCTTGGTAGATGCCCAAATCGAGTGCCTCTCCCGCTTCAGCTCTTTCAATGCGGCCTTGAATATTTTGTCTTGATACTTCGGGTCCCGTTTGCGCGTCCACCCAATCCAGCCACTCGCGAAGATACGCTCGGTTTTTATCCACAAGCGCAAAAAGTGCCTCCGCTTCGTCCGGTCGAATGAAGCGCAAACCAACATTTTCACGTACAGGAATTGAGAAAGTCTCTGTGTTCATCAACTCTTTTTCTGTCATCCCCTTGGAAACGGGGATCCAGAAACAATCTGGATTCCCACCTACGCTCCCCTCGCTAAAGCCTCCGGCGAAGCGGGTAGGAATGACAAAGGACTATTTTTTAATTTGAATCCCAAGCTCCAAGAGCTGTTCGGGAGCGACGACGGACGGCGCATCCATCATAAGGTCGCGTCCGTCGCCTGTTTTGGCGAACGCAATAACCTCGCGGATGTTCGGTTCGTTTTCCATAAGCGTCATAAAGCGGTCAAGTCCCCACGCGATACCGCCGTGCGGAGGCGTCCCGTGCGAGAATGCCGAAAGCATATGACCGAAGTTTCGCTCAATATCCTCCGTTGTGTGCCCCATAATCTCAAATACTTTCCGGAGCGCTTCTGGCTCATGATTACGGATACTTCCGCCACCAATTTCATTGCCGTTCAGCACCACGTCATATTGCGTGGTGAGGATACCGCCGATGTCTTCTTTTTTCAGCAAACGCTCCATATGCTCATTTTGCGGACGCGAAAACGGGTTATGCGTGAAGGTCCACTTCTTCGCTCCTCCGGAGCTACGAAGTGCAGGCGAAGAAGTGTCCTGCGTAGCCTTGTGCGAAGCAGGACTACCTTCCTCAACGATTTCTTCAAAGAACGGGAAATCAATCACCCACTCAAAGGCCAGCAGGTCGGGGTCATTCTTGTCGGTGCGGATATCGGGCTTGTCGCTTCCGTATTTTTCCATCGCTTCTTTATGGGTGAGACGCGGGAACGGAAGCGTCTGAATTTTTTTGTGTGGGTAGAGCGTCTTCACGATATCTATGAACAGACGTTCGTTCAGCGCCATTACGTCTTCCCGTTCCACGAAGCTCATTTCAAGGTCAAGCTGGGTGAATTCCGGTTGGCGGTCGCCTCGCGTATCCTCATCGCGGAAACAGCGTGCAATCTGGAAATACTTTTCCATACAGGCGGCCATAAGAAGCTGTTTGTACTGCTGGGGAGACTGCGGAAGCGCGTAAAATTTCCCTTGGCTGATGCGGGACGGCACGATGAAGTCGCGCGAACCCTCGGGCGTTGATTTGGTAAGGTTCGGCGTTTCAACTTCTATAAAACCTTCTTTGTCCAGAAAGTCGCGAATATGCTTGATAACTTTGTGGCGGTTGCGAATATTTTTCTGGAGGCGTGGACGACGGAGGTCCAAGTATCGGTATTTGAGACGGGCTTCCTCCCCAATTTCTCGGCCATCGCTTCGCACGTCAATTGGCGGAGTCTCGGCTTTATTTAAGACTTCCAAACCTAAAACTTCCAACTCCAAACTACCGAGCGGTTCGTTCTTGTTGACCAGTTTTTCAGGACGTTGATTTACCTTGCCGGTAACCGCAAGCACCCATTCGGGACGGACAGCGCCCGCGAGCGCGTGGGCTTCCGCATGACTCGGGAGCGCAATCATCTGGACTTTTCCCGACGCGTCCCGTAAATCAATAAAAATCAGTTTCCCGTGGTCGCGCCGAATATCCACCCAGCCTTTAATGGTAACTTCCTGTCCGACCATTTCCTTTAATTTCCCTACAAGCGTTCTATTGTTCATAGTCCAAGCACTTTATGGGCAAATGGGTAAAAATAAGCACTCAAACTTTCGGCACGAACGGAAAGGGCGGGGCTAGCTCGCACAAGGTCGTCAAGAACCGCTTGCATCAACACCGATTCTGATTTTCCACCTTCATTCGTACTTACTTTGAGCTCCGCAACAATACCACATGCCCGCGCATATGCTCCGCTCATACGTTCCTCGTTATGCTCCCGCTTGGCGGCCAAAAGGCGAGCTACCTCGCTTCCAAGGTTTGCCGCAAGAAAAATGTCTCTGTCCTCACTCATGGTACAAGTCGGCTAACAATGTCGTGTATCTTCTCCCGTATTGTAGCATCCTCAATATACATATCTCGGTTCCCTTGCGCGGGACGGATGTTTATGAGCGCGTAATACTCTATACGCTCTTCCCCGTTCTTTTCAGGATACAGGTTGAAGCCCCAGACGGCATCCTGTGCTGAGCCAAACTCCGTAAGCCTCGTATTTGCATCCATATGCCACTTGCCTCCGAGTGCAATAATGCCTTTCTCTATATCGGCAACCCCTTTAACCATCGTGCCGTAAACTTCCTTCGCAATTTCGCCCGCCTCGGCTCTCGTAATCGGCTCGGTGATAATCTCTATCCGCATACAGAAGTATGCTACCAAAATAACGGCTCTATGGATAGGTAGGAGTCGGTCCAGAAATGTTTGACAGAGTGCGAAACGATTTCGTATCGCCCGCAATCGTCGTGCGCTTTTCGCGACATTACCATCATTCAGCTTTCTTCAGGTACTCATCTATCTGAATGAGATACGTCTTGAAGTCCGAGAAGTTATTCACTAGGTTTTTGAGAAACATACCTTTATCCAGTTTTTCATAACGATGTACCAGCATATTCCGCACCCCCACAATCGGAGCAACCTTTTTCGCGAAATCTACTGCAAGAACTCCAAAATCCCCAAGCATAGTAAAGGTGCTCTGCAAGTCGTCAACCGTTCCGAAATCGCCCGATTTAATGAGATGCGTGTTGATGTCCACCATCTGGTCTACTGCGAGCTGGAAGAATCGCTCAACCGCCGACAGCTTAATTTTATCGCGCCTGATTTCCCCAACGGGAGCTTTCATCGCCAGATCTTCCATGTCCGCAACATGCTCGCGAAGCAGACTCATTTTTTTCGTAACGAAGGTTTTGTCAAGCATGCTTGTACTCGTTTAACCGCCGTGTCAGGTATGCATCACGCAACTCAAAGATCGGCTGCGCCTCTTCGTATATCCGCAAACCATACAGAAACATCTCAACAAACAGATGCGGGGTTCGTTCATGTAGCACAACTGCGTTTGTCACGACCTGCTTAAGCAGGAGCGGCGAGGCCGCTTTCATATTGACAAGCGACACCTTGTCATTGTGGAAGATCTCGGTCAAATTAAAATTCAAAAATGCCTCGTCATCAAATGACAGTTTCCTTTCTGACATATATGCCACATCAACATCGCTTTCCCTATGCGTCTTTCCGGTAACCTGCGAGCCGAAGAGGACGACCAGGGTGAGGCCGTATCTTTTCGCGAGTTCCGCAATCTTCGGTTTTACCGCTTCAAAGTCCATATGGATATACTACCAAAATAACTGCTCTGTGGATAGGCACGTCCCGCACTACTGCTGGGATAGCGCGGGGTAAAATCGCTACCGGAATGTCTTGACAAAATATGTTTTTAATATATAGTGCGAATAGGAAGCCGTGAGCACCCACAACCCTCGTTTTAATAATTTTTCAAACCCTAAATTCTTTGAAGGA
>CAYHOU010000036.1:0-6458 GCA_964358195.1 uncultured Candidatus Saccharibacteria bacterium
TGCCGCCATTCATCCCTGCGCACAAGCGCAGGGTGTTCTGGCGGGCTGTCATAAACCTAAAGGCCGTCCCTCCAGGGAACGGCCTCGTTTTTTGGTAACCGCTACCCCTCCCCCGCCGATTCTTTGACCTCCCCCACTGGTTTCTTCACGGCGGCACTAGCATGGCCGTCCACTTCGTACGAGGTGTTTTGCGCTTCAAAAAAGTTTACGAGCTCAAACACGTCAGTCGCCGTACTCATCCATTTGGCGGGATTTTTCGCGTTGTAGTGTTTCGGGAGGCCGAGCTCTTCCAAACGGCGGTCAGTCACATACTGTACGTACTGATTCACGTAGTCGGCGTTGAGGCCGAGGATGCCGCGCGGGAATAGGTCGCGGTTGTATGCGGCTTCAAGCTCCACGCCTTCCACGATAATGTCGCGAATTTCATTGGCGAACTCCGGAGTGAGAAGCTCCGCGTTCTCTTCAAGCGCGGTGTGAATGAGTGTCATACCGAATTTAAGATGAAGCGACTCATCGCGAAGAACCCAGGTAATCATTGAGCCAAAGTTGCTGAGCTGATTGCGCTGTCTGAATGAAAGCGCGACCATAAAGCCGGAATAAAACCAGATGCCTTCCATCACGATATTCGTGGCAACGAGATTCCTGATGAAATCTTTCTTCCCTTCGGCGGTTTCAATCGGTAGAACCATTTCGGTCATACGCTTGAGGTACTTGATAATATAGGCCTCCTTCGCCTTCATTGACGGCAACTCAAGGTGAATGCCGAACACTTTCTCGCGGTCAAGCGGAAAAGTCTGCAAGACGTACTCAAACGCGACGCAGTGGTTCGCCTCTTCCCACATTTGCTTGGCCAGATACAGATGACATTCCGGCGCTTTGAGGTACGGATACCAGCCGAGCGCGATAGAGCGGTTCACGATAAGTTCGGCGGGATTGAAAAAGGCCATAAGAAACTTCACGGCGTGCCGCTCGTCTTCCGTCATTTTCGCCCAGTCGTCCAAGTCTTCTTTCAGCGCGATTTCGTGCGGGAACCATGTGTTCCGGACCGCTTGCTGGTACAAATCATACGCCCACTGGTAGCGTATGGGGTGGAGGTTCATATCTTCAGGGGATGCTTTGCCGATTAACATACAATGATACTAATCTACTAATGGGTACGAATGCAACGAAAAAATACTAATGCTACTTGTCTATGCGTACAACCCTTTTGGGATTAATGGTTTGGTCTCGAAAGTTTATGACAATACCTAGCTTCAGTTTGGTCTCCTGTAAGTAACGCTGCGTTTGGTAATAATCCTCTTTAGTGATAATTCTTTTTGCTTTTAACTCAAGAAGGATTTTGCCCTCAACAATAAAATCAACTGTATTCCCACTGTTGCCGATAATTTGTTCTCTTACGTATATGAGACCGTTTAGTTTTAATTTTTGCTCCAATAAATCTGCGTATTGTTTTTCCTTTGCATAGATGCCCCGTTCGTTATGTACAACGAAACATAGACCGACTACTTTAAACGAAAGCTCAGGATAAAAAGGTCTGTCATTAGTATTTTTTCGTTGCATTAGCATGTATTCGTTGTTTAGTATCACATTATTGGCAGCTATCACAAATGAACTGGTCCTGCGGGTCTTCGGGTCCTGCCGCCCCAATGCCGACATTGTCTGACGCCTGTGGCATCTCTCGTGCCGAAATTGCTCTTTCCATGGCATTCGCTCTCGCGAGTACCTGCTCAACCGTGAGCGCGGACAGTGGAGCTTCAGCCTGACTTTGAGATTCAATCTTTTCGTCTTCTGAAACGGTCATAGCCGAAGCGACGACCGCGACCGCTTCCCGTACTTCCACTTTAATGTTTTGTATCGGAGATGGGGTCTCTGCGTTGGCCAAACCAAAACTCATCTCTATCGGAAAATCTCCCTTAGAAAAGGGAGTACTGGAATAGTCGTAGACTGTGCCGTCTCCTGCCTGCGCTGAGGCTTCGGCAGGCAGGTCGGCAGGTGGGTTGTAAACACCCTCCGCCTCGGAAGACCTCGGCACCTCCCTTATTAGGGAGGACATAACCCCCGCCCTCGCAGACTCGGGCACCCCTAGTCTACGACTATCTAGACTTTCTAAGGGGGATGGGGTCAAAAGAGGTGGCTGAAGTTTGGTGATGCCTCCAAATGAGGCGGGCGCGGCTTCGGGCTTCCGCATGAATGCGGCCGCAAATCCCATCTTACCCATTTTCTCTGCTTTGTTGACGCGTACCGTGGATTGCTCCGCCGTGTGCCGCGGCTTCATATGCAGATAATACGTTGTCTTCACGCCCTTCTCCCATGCCGTCTGGTAAATCTTCATCGTCTCTTCAATGTCGCGCGTTTCCAAGTACATATTGCGGGAAAGCGCTTGGTCCACCCACTTCTGCGCGCGCGCCGCGACTTCAATAAACGCGAGTGGCGAGGTAGTGAAAGATGTCTTGTAGATTTTCTTGATGTGTTCGGGAATATCAGAAATGTGTTCTATGTCTCCCTGCGCTTCAATGATTTCATCGCGCACTTTTTCCCACAGTCCCATATTCTTGAGGTCTAGGACGAGGTTGTGGTTGATATCCAAGTATTTGCCTGAAATCTTGTTGCGCGAGAATACTTGCGCGAAGCGCGGGTCAATCCCCGGCGTCGTGCCCGCGACGAGTCCGATGTTCGCGTTCGGCGCGACAGCCATAAGTGTCGCGTTACGCATACCCTTCTTCACCTTCTCGCGGAGTACGTCCCAGTTAAGCCCGCGATGACGGCTCTCCTTCATAACAGTGAGTGGCAGTCCGCGGTCACGCTCAAGCCTCGCGAGCGTATCAATCGGCACTTTCCCGCGCGACCAGCCGGAGCCTTGAAAGTGGCTGTACGAACCTCGCTCCACGGCAAGGTTTGCGCTCTCGTCTATCGCCATATAGCTGATGAACTCAAAAATACGGTCGGCGAAATCGGCGGCGAAATCGCTGTCATAGGCGATGCCGAGTTTCTCAAGCGTGTCGGTAAAGCCCATGACGCCGAGGCCGATGGCGCGGTTTTCTTTATCTCCCGCCTCGGCTTCTTTGACCGGAAGCGTGTTGATATCAATGAGATTGTCCAGCTGGCGAACGGCAAAGCGGACGCTTGTTTCAAGCCGGCTCCAGTTGATTTCCTTATTATGGACGTGTGTGGCGAGGTTGAGTGAAGCGAGATTACAGACGGCGATATGGTCCTTGTCCTGCGGGAGGCAAATCTCGGTACAGAGGTTACTCATATGAATCGTGCCGGTGTTGTTGTTGAGAGCGCGAAGGTTAATCGCGTCTTTCCACGTAAGCCACGGGTGCGACGTGGTCTGGAGTGAAACGAGAATCTGGCGGAATTGCTCACGCGCGGGTACTTTCTTGAAAATGCGAAGTTTCCCCGCTTCAGCCAGAGCGGCATATTCGTTGTACCGCTTCACGAACCGGTCGCCATACAATTCGTTAAGGTCGGCAACCTCCTTCGGGTCAAACATATACCAATCCGAATTCCCCGCGACACGGCGCATAAACTCATCCGAAAGAAAGACGGCGGTGTTTGCGGTGCGCATGCGGAGGTAGTCGTCTCCGGCGTTGTGCTTCCAGTCCAGAAACTCGGGAAAATCGTAATGCCAGTTCTCCATATAGAAGCAGAGAGCGCCTTTTTTCTTCCCGCCACGCTGAACGGCGCGGATGGCGGTGTCAATAATTTTGGCAAACGGCGTGGGACCGCTGGAGGTCGTATTGTTTGAGGAAAGCGGCGAACCGGCAGCGCGGAGTTTCGTAATACTCGCCCCGATACCTCCCGACGCTTTGGAAAGTTTAATAACATCGGCGACGGACTTGGCGATATGTTCAATATCGTCGTGGATTTCCAAAAGAAAACAGTTGGAGAGCGCGGGACGAGGTGTACCGGCGTGAATGTTGGTGGAGCCTCCGGCGACGTATTCAAGACGGGACATTTTGTCGTAGAACTTTTTCGCCCACGCGTTCGGGTCCCGCTCGTTGTACGCGAGCCCCATCGCGATGCGCATGAAAAAATACTGCGGAGTTTCCCGCGGTTGTTGCTCCTTATCCTTCACCGCGTACCGGTTGAGGAGCGAGGAAAGCCCAGCGTATTCAAAGAGTTCGTCCCGTTCCAAATCAAGGCAGTCGGCAAGCCGCTGGAGGTCATACTTCTCCTTCATCCGCGCGTCGAGGAGTCCCCCGGCGACGCCATCCGTCACGAAACGAATAAAGCCGTCGCGGTGCATTTTTTCAAGCGTCTCTTCTTTATTTTCAAACTCGCCCACCACCCTGCGGTAGACCGTCTTTAAGAGGAGGCGCGTAGCGACGCGGTCGTACTCAATATCTTCTTTGATATTTTGCACGGCGGCGTTGATAGTCGCCTGGTCCATTTCCTCCGTCGTGATGCCGTCATAGAGCGTGAGTCTGGTTTCCGTCGCGATTTGCGTGACCATTGAAATGGGGTCGGAGAGTCCGTGGCAAGCGCGTTCAATAGACCGATTAATGCGGTCGGCGTTATACGGCTCGCGCGTCCCGTCTCGTTTTTTGATGTATATTTCCATATCGTGATACGAAACAACGAATTACAGGCGAATGCAACGAAAAAATACTAATGCTCAATCTGCGTCATTCGTACTTTTTCGTTGCATGAGTACTCATTCGTAGATTGGTATCATTGTAACTCATAAAAACCTTTTGCAAGTGGAAAAAACACTGGGGAAAAAGGTTAGACCACAACGAACAGACTCAATGCAAGAGTAAAAAAGAGAAAAGCTTGACCAGTAAGCGTTTACAATGTACTCTTAAGCGTGAACAATTTCCCAAGCGCCTGGACAGTGCTTGGGGAACCCCTCGGGCGAGGGGTCAGTGTGCACCGCCGGATGTGTGTTTTGTTTTTGGGAGCGTCCTCACCTATTCTGATGCTCTTGGGAGAACAGAACTACTTCCGGCGGCTTTTCTTGCCTAAAGACTTGTATTCCGAACGACTTCCGCGTCAACGATAAGGCTATCGGAAAGTGTTTTCTCCTCCTCCCGCACCGCTCCGTAGAAACGCACGGTGTCCCCCGCGACGAAACGCGCAAGTTGCGCCGAGGCACGGTTTTTCTTCATAACGAGGGTCTTGTCTGAAATCTTGACAGTGTAGTCGGTGCCGGAAACCGTTACAATCAGCGTCGCGGGGATAGTTCCCGACACGATTTGCTTAAGTGTCCCTTCAAAATTGCGTGGGAGAAAATCTGTTTTTGTTTGATAGATGGAGACGGTATCGGCGGTGAGTGTATTGCGCGAATAGTCGTATACACCCGAAACAAGTGGCACGGCATCGCCTTTTCGTAACCGTTCAAATGGTATATCTATACCTCCTTTCTTGATGGTGGGGCTTGCTCCCAACTTAACGGTGATAAGCTGACGGTCTAGTGTGCGGAGCGTGAATGTTTGATTCGTGTTCACTTCAGTAATAACCCCGGCAAACGTACCCGATTCCTCCTGAAGCAACCAGTTCTTGACCGTCACGGCAGTTACGCCGAAGAAATCCGACCCGATGAAAAATTGTCCGTCCACGTCTATATAATCGCCTTGCTTCATCTGTGCAACAGCCCCCTTTCCACCATACCGTTTAATGACAGACGTTCCCTCGTCGGTTTTCATCGTAAAGCTCATTGGAAGCGGCCCCCATTGCACAGAAATGTAAAAAGTCGTCCCTGCGACCTGCTCAATGCGGGCACTTTTGATGGTGATGGAACCGTCCTGTTTGATATGCAGTTCCGGATTCCCTGCCCCCGCGCTTTTGGGATTGTATTCGGCCAATGCCAAAACAAACATGGGCACTGCTAGAAAAAACAAGCCGATAATGAGTCCTTTTTTCATACGGACGAGTATAACTTTAATTTTAGAACTCTACAAACTACGTTTTTCTGTCATTCCCGCGTAGGCGGGAATCTAGATTTCCTCTCATCGCTTCTGGATTCCCCTTTTCAGGGGAATGACAACCAACTCTTCCTTTCTCCTTCCGAAACTCACATTTTTACAGAAGAGTTGTCCAACTTTTTCCCTGCAAAATAAATATTCACCCCCCACCCCACCACGATACCGAGCGCCGCCCCGCCGATAATATCCGTAAGGTAATGCACGCCAGCCATAATCCGCGCAAAGCCAATAACGGAGCTTGCGATGAAAAACCATACGCCCCAGCGTTTGTTGTATATGTAGACAACGGTGGAAAGCGCGAAAAAGAACGCCGCGTGGCCGGAAGGAAAGGAGTAACTAGTTTCGTTAAGAAGCGAAATAATCGCGGGATTATCTGCAAACGGCCTCGGCCGGTGAAAGAAAAAACGAATCACTTCCACAAAACCCCGCGCGATAATCGCCGCTCCGATTCCCTCAACCACGAGTCTGAGCCTCTCCCCCTCTTTAGAGGGTGAGAAGCGAATACTTGGAGCTTCGCAAGACCTTGAGCGT
>CAYHOU010000037.1:0-6279 GCA_964358195.1 uncultured Candidatus Saccharibacteria bacterium
TCATACCACCGCCTCTGGCGGTGGTAATTGATTATTCTTCGTTATCAGCTAAGAGATTTTCATGCTTTCAAAATCGTGTGGCTCGGTAGACCGCAGAAGTGTCGCATTACTCGTCTCGCGTCTCATTATCGGCGGGATTTTTATCAGCTCGGGATGGGCAAAAGTCTCAGATATAACCTCAACCCTTGGATTTTTCGGCCAGCTCGGTATTCCGGCGTTTCTCGCCTATGTAGTAGCGTATCTTGAACTCGTCGGGGGTATTATGATTGTGCTCGGCTTCTACACCTGCCTCGCGGCGGCAGTCCTCGCGGTGATTATGATCTTCGCGGTGTGGTTCACGCGCTCTATGGGCTTTCAGGGTATGGGCCTCCCGCTCGCGGCGCTCGCGGCACTCCTCGCACTGTGCGGCACCTGCGGCGGCAAGTACTCACTAAAGCGTGGCTGTTGCGGAAAGGGTGCTTGTTGTGGTGCGGGAGGTTCAGACAAATGCTGTGACAGCGGGACTTGTGAAGCAAAGTAAAGATATTTCGCCCCAGGCTAGAAGCAAACCTTAACCCGCCACCGAGTTGGCGGGTTTTAACGGCTCAACGGCTAAGCCGGGTTAGCCGTTGAAAGCGGCCTCAAATAAGGTCGGTTTGCGGCATTTAGCTTTAGTCTGCGGTCGCACACTAATGCTAAATCTACATTTAGACATTCTACGACTCATTTCAAAGGCGGGCAGGCGGGGAAATTGGCCTATACGAGATATGGAGGTAACATGGGTCGGAGGTTGAAGAAACGAGGGGAGGGAGTACCATAAAGCTATGCCAAAAACAGAGGTAACGGATATAGCGGGGAATAAGAAAGTAATCGAATGCATGGGGTGCGCGATTCAGAAGGGAGAAGTACAAAGTCCCGGCGGCCTTATCGCAGAGTCGAGATATTTCACCGCAGGGCAGGATTACGAGATTCCGATTCTCGGCTTCGTCATTGTCGCGTCAAAGCGGCATATCCAAAGCATCGATGAGTTCACCGACGATGAACAAAAAGACTTTATCGAATTTCTCTGCCGCGTGCGAAAGGCGATGCGGCAGGCGCTCGGCATCGAGGTTGTATATCTTATTCAGGAAGAAGACACCTCAAATCATTTTCATATCTGGATGTTCCCGCGCTACGGCTGGATGCAGGAAAAATTCGGCGCAAAGATAGAGTCCGTGCACTCGATTATGGAGTACGCGCGGACATATCTCAAAATCCCCGAGAACCTCAAAGGAGTTTCCGAAGCGACAAAAAAACTTCGGGATTACTTTGAAAAATAATTCTTCAATCTCGCCTCTCTCTTATCGGCTAATTCGTCCCCCTCCGCATAAAGCTACGGCGGGATAAGTACGAATTAGCCTATAGTATCTATTCGCTTATTCGCACGAATAAGCGAATAGATGTGCGGGCGGTGAGGAGGAAGATTGAAGAAATGAGGGGGAGGAGGAGATGTCAAGAGAGCGAAATCGTTGTAGTGTTGTAGATGCAATGGAGAAAGATTTTGACGGGTGGAATACGGAAAAGAAAAAGCTTGAACATGACGCAAGCGATACGCTTGTTTTTCATGAACGGGAAATCTGGTGGTGTTCAATCGGCATGAATCTCGGTGATGAGCAGGACGGCAAGAATGAATTATTTGAGCGGCCGATTTTGGTGCTACGGAAGTTCAACAACAAAGTCGCATGGGTTTTGCCGATGAGTACCAAACCGAAAGAAGGAATCTACTACCACAATTTGGAACACGAGGGAAAGATTTTTTCAGTAATTCTTTCGCAGCTTCGGCTCGTGAGCGTGAAGCGATTTCGGCGTTTCGTGCGAAAAACCTCACCGCATCAGTTCGGGTTGATACAAGACAAACTCACGGCTCTCATTAGGAAAACCTAAAACGAACGAAGCCCCCTTGCGGGGGCTTCTCAGTTGGCCTAGTGGCCATTTGTGTCCATAGGATAGCAAAACTGGCACAAAAAGTCAAGCAAAATTCCAGATAGAGCCGGAGGTTGTAGAAATATCGAGAGGGAGTAGTATAGACGTATGAAAAAAGCTGCAAAGATTATTTTGTGGGTTTTTGTAGTTCTTGTTATCGTCAGTGTGGTTTTGTACATTCTTGTATTGAAAGGTGTCGTCCATTTTAATATTTTCTCGGATGCGCGGACGCTCTATGGCGGCTCCGTACACATTGAGCCGGTTTCTCTCGCGGAAATCAAAGCAAGTCTTGATAAACAGGCCTGTAATCTGAATGACTATAAAGAAGGTGCGAAAAATCCATGCATCTATCGGGAGACGACTCTAGCGTCTTATGAGAAGCAAAATGGAATAACCATTTTGCCTGGAGGTATGGGTTGGGGGCCGAATTCCTTTTCCATAACGGAGGATACGATACAAGATACGGCAGATATTCCCGGCTCGCCCAACCACGATAAATTCAAGGAAGTAGTAAGAGGGCATGCACGCATGTTCGGTACCCTGGTACAAATCAAGGAAGATTCGTGGGACATTAAGACGACATATCCTTGGGATGCGATTTATTAGCTTTCAAAAAGCTAAGATTGAATAAAAAAAGGAGGGAGTAGGATAGAGGCATGAAGTTACCGGCGTACAGCACTATCGCGGTGTTTGTGATTTTCTTCGGTATCGCACTGATTGAAGCTCTGCAAAACCAGAATTGGCTTGAGGCGGGACTCTTTCTCGCGCTCGGAGTCTTGTCGCTCTGGGCGGATTTTCAAAAGAAGTAAGGAAATTTTGTGTTGAGATTTTTCACCGTATTCGTAGTAGAATGTGGGGATGAAAACAGTCCTGTCAGCCGTTCAAATGTGTTGCCACTGCGGACATTCAGTCGCATGGGGTTCCGGCAGATTTGTAGATCGAGTTCCAGAATGCAACGACCTTGAAACGCGGACTTTCTACAACCGTCCATTTCCGCTCGGCGATTATGTCTGCGACGAATGCGATGGTCATTCATTGACGGGGAATGGGTGAGTAAAAGCTTTATCGTAAACAGAGACTATGTCAGCGTACGAAGACTTCAAAAAGAGATTCAAATTGCTTGCCAGTAAGAATCAACATTTGGTAGTGAATACACTATCAAATATTTTCACGATGCGTCTCATAGGCAACAAAACACACGGAGACCTCGCGGAAATTGGCATGGTTGAATTCGTCAATCAATTTATGTACGACTATAAAAGCACGCATGTTGGCAAAGATTTGTTTCGCGCGAAAGAACATGAGGAAGATATTTTGATACTGAACGAAATTACGAAGGACGAGTTTCCGCTAAGTCTGAAAGCCTATGGTGATGGGCCACTTCAGTTGTCAACGGACAGTGAACAAAAGATGTTTCCCTTTCTGGAGCGGCAGGGCAAAGACATTCAAGAGAAAAAACAAATTGACGAGATTTTTTCCGCAAGAGAGTTTTCAGATTTTGATACCATCAATATCATGCCGCTTATTTATGGTGAAAAGGAGCAGAGGTGTAACATCATGATTTTCGACCAGAAAAAAGCACGCAAAGAAACTCGTCGAATCGTGTATGTGGGGAAAAATCAGAGATTTGATGTCGGCTCACGAAGTGTCCAGCAGGGGAAAGGCAGAGCGCACCCAATTTTTATGTTTGTCGATGTAGCAGGCAATTATATTTGTGAAGTGAGATATGGCGGTGCATCGGCCAATGCCCTCCAACGAGGTCTTTGGACGCACACTAAGAACGCTATTGCCTATTTTGACTCCCTCACAAACGGTTGGATAGGTTATTCCCATAATCTTACGCTTGTAAAATTATTCAGCCTCGCGCTCAACAGTTCCGAGCAAGGACACAAGATGGCAAATACGATTCTGCAAAAAGATATTGATAAACTAAAAGCGGTATGACACAGCTCCAAATGAATCTGTATGGTACGGCAATCCTCTCGACACCCAAGACGGAGGGGATTAAGTATGCTGGCTCCAAACTAAAGATTTTGCCCTACATTGTAGAGATACTGTGTGGTTTAGAAGAAGTGAGGAATGTACTTGATGGTTTTAGCGGCTCCACTCGGGTTTCCCAAGCCTTTGCACAACTGGGATACAACACCACATCAAGCGATATTTCGGTGTGGTCTGAAGTATTTGCAACGTGCTATTTACGAGCAAATAAATCGGATGAGTTCTATCAGAAGATACTCAATAGGCTCAATAGTCTGAAGGGACACGACGGGTGGTATACCGAGCATTACGGAGCAGAACTTGTAGGAACAAAGCGGCCGTTTCAAGCGAAGAATACCCGAAAATTAGATACCATACGAGATGAGATTGAGAAGCTTGGTTTAGCGTGGGAAGATAAGTGCGTCATTCTCACTAGCTTAATCTACGCACTCGATTCGGTTGACAGTACGCTTGGACACTATGCCGCCTATCTATCGGAATGGTCGCCGCGCTCGCATAAGGATATGTTCCTGAAGTTGCCAGCTCGATTTGAACGTATTCGTACTCATTCCGTAATACGTGGGGATATCTTTGATACGATAAGACACAATGATTTTGATTTTGTATATCTCGACCCTCCTTACGGTTCAAACAACGAAAAAATGCCTCCGAGCAGGGTACGATATGCCTCTTACTACCATATCTGGACAACTATCATCAACCACGATAAACCAGCAGTGTTCGGCAAGGTGAATCGGAGAGAAGACAGCAGAGACCAAGTTGCAGGTTCAGTGTTTGAGGAGTTCAGAAAAGATGCAAGCGGTTCATTCATTGCGATGGAGGCATTGCGGCGGTTGATACAGGAAACTAATTCCCGTTACATTTTATTGTCGTATAGTTCAGGGGGGAGAGCCACTAAGCAGGAGCTACAGGACATCATCAATGAATCCGGCAATCTTTTGAAGGCTATTGAAATCAACCATAAGAAAAATGTTATGGCGAATATGCGTTGGACGAATGAATGGATAAATAGTGATGGCGAACACCACGAGTATCTTTTCCTAATGGAAAAGTCTAAAAAGACTTTGCCGACCAATAAACCCATAAGGTCGCCTCTTTCTTCTGCAAAGCCGGTTTTCAATTAGGTAGCCGTACTTTTTTCCGAAAGTGCTATACACCAACTTTTGCATAAAAGCTTTGGTCGGGGTATACTCTCGCGATATATGCAAACGATACGGCTGGGACTCACCTTTGATGATGTACTTCTGGAGCCGCGCAAGACGGCTGTAAAACGCGGGGATGTGAGAGTTGAGACGCGCCTGACAAAACAGGCGCGTCTTGCTGTCCCGCTTCTCTCCGCCGCGTCCGACACCGTCTCCGATGCGCGGTTCGCGATTGCGCTCGGCAAGGTCGGAGGCATGGGTGTACTCCACCGCAACTGCTCGCTTGAGGAACAGGTAAAGATGGTGAAGGAAGTAAAAGCGGCGGGGCTTGCGGCCGGAGCGGCGGTTGGCCCGCTTGATGTTACTCGCGCTGTTGCGCTTTCGGCAGCGGGCGCCGATTTTATTTTTATAGACTGCGCACATGCGCATGCGCCGGGGATTATCGCGGCGGCGAAAGAGATGAAGCGGAGGTTTAAATCACTGCACCCCCACCCCTTCGCCTCACCCCTTCCCCTCGGAAGCCCGAAGGACTTCCCCTCTAAAGAGGGGCAGAAGAAGAGAGATGCACAGCTTGTTATCGGGAATATCGTGACGAAAGAAGCGGCGAGGGATTTCGCAAGTGTAGCGGATGCATTCAAGGTAGGCATCGGCCCTGGTTCCATCTGCACGACGCGCATTGTGAGCGGAGTTGGCGTCCCGCAACTTACGGCAATTATGGACGTAGTCTCGGTTGCCAAGAAAAAAGGGATTCCGGTGATTGCTGACGGTGGTATTCGTTTTTCCGGCGATATGGTGAAGGCGCTCGCGGCAGGAGCGTCATCCGTGATGCTCGGTCAACTTTTCGCCGGAGCCGAGGAAGCGCCGGGGGAAGTGATTACGATTGACGGAGTGAAATACAAATCATATCGAGGGATGGGAAGTAAAGAAGCGTTGGAGAAAAGGCATGCGGTGGATAGATACACCACAGGAAGTAGCACCCCCTCTGCCTCCGGCATCTCCCCCTCTAAAGAGGGGGAGAGGAAGATGCACGTCGTTGAAGGCGTGGCGGGGAAAGTTCCGTTTAAGGGGACGGTTGCCGATATTGTAGAACAACTGGTTGGCGGGATTAAGTCGGGAATGGGATACATTGGGGCGGGGACAATAGAGGAAATGCCAAAGCAGGCGAGGTTTATTCAGATAACGGGGGCGGGATTGAAGG
>CAYHOU010000038.1:0-6273 GCA_964358195.1 uncultured Candidatus Saccharibacteria bacterium
GTAACCCAAGCCCGAGGCGGCAACGCCCCGCGCTTGTGCGCGGGGTTGTTTACAGTAGATACGCCTAACGAATAGCGCACACGAATGGGAGACACCCTGCGCTCCCGCGCAGGGTTTCGGCTCGCCTCGCTTCGCAGGCGAAGCGGGTGCGACCCGCGGGGTCAACACCCCGCGGTGTCGCTCTCAACTTTACTGCTTTCGCAAGCGGCTCTCGGGGATTGCGTTTTTTTGCTACAAGTTCTCGGTAGTGTGGTCCGATTACCGCGAGTTCGCCTGCAATCTTACAGATAGGCTCTCCTTTGCAGCGCAAAGTGAAGCTATAGCGGTAAAATTGGAAACGCTCCTCCACTTTGGAGATGACGATAGGTTCCTTGCTCTTCCAGAGCGGGTTAAAGCCGAACAGGGCGGACGCGGTCCATGTTGTACGGTTGTCTAGCCAACAGGACAGTATCTCCAAGAAAAGCGGCCATTGCTCATGTTCACCCGCTGTTGCTCTGAGTGTTTCGTTGAGGTATGCGGATCTGCTGTCGTTGTGTTCGGCGTCCGTCTTGACCCACTCGATGAGGCTGCGTTCACGCACCACCCCGCTCAGTGCTTTGAGTCTAGGTATAAGGTTCATTCAGTTTCCTCGTTGTTTTGCTAGAAAACAGTATGCCTTTCTTAGGCTTACTTGTCAAGATTTCCGACCGAGTTCAAGCCTCTGGATTGTCGGAGCCTTTTTTGTTCCGAATTATACCAAGTAATACCTATCGGCATTACTTGGTATAAATAGGAAGATATACGTTATGCGTTATGGAGTGCAAGTGCTAGAATATCGTTCATGCAAAAACCCCTCACCATCGTTATTTTTGGCGCTACGGGAGACCTGTTCCAGCGGAAACTCGCGGGGTCGCTTTTTGACCTGCACCAGAAGAAGCTCTTGCCCGAAAAAACGGAAATCGTGGGGTTCTCGCGAAAACCCTTCTCGCACGACCAATTTCACGCATTTATCCAGAACGCGCTCGCCGCTCGCGCGAACGGGAAAATCATTGAGCCGGAAGAGTTTGTGGGGAAAGCGCTCTATCATCAGGGCGACTTGAATAGCGCGGAGAGTTAC
The DNA here is from genome assembly GCA_964358195.1 of uncultured Candidatus Saccharibacteria bacterium. GTDB lineage: Bacteria > Patescibacteriota > Minisyncoccia > Phycocordibacterales > UBA10002 > UBA10002. Next base: position 1,097 of record CAYHOU010000038.1, read on the forward strand.
GTAAGCCTCGGGAAATTTCTCGCGGAGCGGGACCGGCTTCACGGGACGTGCAGTGACAAACTCTTTTATCTCGCCGTACCTCCCAACCTGTACGAAACGGTCTTCACTCGTCTTTCCGAATCCGGTCTTGCCATTCCGTGCGCTCCGGGACTTCCCGATGAAGCACAGGCGTGGACGCGCGTCTTGGTGGAAAAGCCGTTCGGCAACAACGAAAAAGAAGCATCACGTCTTGACCGGATGCTGGGGCGGTTGTTTGCGGAAGAGCAGATTTTCCGCATTGACCACTATCTTGCCAAGGAAGCGATGCAGAACATCATTTCATTCCGTTTTTCTAACGGTCTGTTTGAACAGCTTTGGCACAAGCAGTATATTGAACGGGTAGAAATAAAGTTCCACGGGAAGGAGGACGTGTCTACACGTGGCTCGTTTTACGACGGAGTCGGGGCGCTCCGTGACGTGGGACAAAACCATCTTCTTCAGATGCTCGCGCTTATCGCGATGGAAAACCCGAAAGAATTAAAAGCCGAGCGTATACGTAAGGAACGCGCGAAGGTGCTCGGCAAGGTTACGATTAGTCACAAAACCATTGTTCGTGGACAGTACGCGGGATTCCGCGAAGAAAAAGGAGTTGCTTCCGATTCTACAACCGAAACCTACTTTAAACTGGAAGCGACGGTGGGGAATACCCGTTGGCGCGGAACGCCGTTTATCCTTGAAAGTGGCAAAGGGCTTCAAGAGAATGAGGTGTCCATCTCAATTTTTTTCAAACCGACGCCTTGTCTTTGTCCGGACGTGCCCGTGCGAATTTCCGGAGAAATTCGTTCGGGGGGGCACACGCACCACCATCAAAATATTCTTACCTTTAGCCTTTCGCCGAAAGAGGAAATATCGGTGCTGTTCTGGGCGAAGCGCCCCGGATTTGATTTCCAGCTGGAACCGAAGCGTCTCTCATTTTCCTTCAGCGCGGACGGATTGCTTCGTCAAGTCCCGAATGCCTACGAACGAGTTCTCTTGGACGCCATACGGGGCGACCAAACGCTCTTTGCTTCCACCGCGGAAGTGAAAGCACAGTGGAAGATTATTACACCAATACTGGAGAAGTGGAGCGCGCTCCCCCTTCGTTCATATCCTAAAGGCAGTAGCGGACCGGATGTTAATTACCAATAACCAAGAAACAAGCTCCAAACAAATTTCAATCAACAATATTCAAGTATCTTTCAGGTTTGTAGTTTGGCTTTTGAGTATTGTTTGGTTATTGTATCTTGGTGATTGATTATTCAAAGATATGCAATTAGGTTACATTGGTTTAGGCAAAATGGGGCTCGCGCAGGTGAAGCGACTTGCGGAGAAAGGCTATACGGTTGTCGCGTATAACCGAAGCGAAGAGCCGCGCGCGGAGGCGAAGAAGGCGGGGGCGGAGGTTACCAATTCTGTCGGTGGTGTCGCGCATGCGCTTAAAATGCCACGAATTATCTGGCTTATGGTTCCGCACGCGGCCGTGGACGAGGTGCTTACAGAACTTGTGCCTTATCTCACAAAAGGCGATACGGTTATTGACGGAGGTAATTCCTTTTACAAACACTCTATGCGGCGAGCGGCGGAACTCGCGAAAAAGGGAATCAACTTTTTGGATTGTGGAACATCGGGAGGTCCCGCGGGGGCGCGAAATGGAGCGTGCCTTATGATTGGCGGAGAGAAAAAAGTATTCACGAAATACGAAAAACTCTTTGCAGACCTCTCCCAAGGACTATCCTATGTGAATACACATAGGATAGTCCTTGGTGGAAGCTATGCGTATGTAGGGGAAAGCGGAGCGGGGCATTTCGTAAAGATGGTCCATAATGGCATTGAATATGGAATGATGCAGTCGCTTGCGGAAGGATTTGAAGTAATGAAACGCTCGCCATTCAAGTTACCATTACTGAATATCGCGAAACTGTACAATAAAGGAAGTGTCATTGAATCACGGCTCGTCGGCTGGCTTGAGAAAGCCTTCAAAGAGTATGGCGAGGATTTAAAAGATATTTCAGGAGAAGTCGGACAGCTCGGAGAGGGGAAGTGGACGGTTGATACGGCGAAAGAGCTTGGCGTGCCGGTGAAGGTCATTGAAGACTCACTTGCTTTCCGGTTCACGTCACAAGGGAATCCTAGTTATACCGGACAGGTGGTCTCCGCGCTTCGGAATCAGTTTGGGGGCCATGAAGTCAAGAAGCGGTAATTCCTTCCACACCTGTCATTCCCTTGGAAAGCGGAGTAGTCGTAGACTAGGGAATCCAGAAAATACATACGATCGTACCTATTTTCTTGAACCGAGACTGACAGACTTGACAATACACCTCTACACGTTGTAGAGTGTTTTCGGCCTTGAAAAGACATTTCTCTATGAGAACGACTAACGTCAAACCTGAACAGCTCAATTATTACGGTTATTCTTCCGCGAAGTATGAGGACGGCATCGCTCGCGCGATTCCGTCCCATCGGGAACTACATGACTCCTTGGCGGGAGCGCTTTTGAGAAAGTTTTCTGTGACGGAGAAAATTAAGGTACTTGAACTTGGTGTGGGGACGGGGATTACTACAGAGCGCATACGATCATGTTTCTCCACTGCTCACATTGATGCGGTGGATTTCTCTGATACAATGCTCGCCGGTGCGAAAAAGAAATTAGGCACACGGCGCATTCACTACATTCTTGCTGATTATTCAGTCCGCCAGTTTCGCAAAAAATACGACCTAGTTGTTTCGGTGGTCGGTATTCATCACCAAACGACTAAGGGGAAAAAGGCATTGTTTCGGAAGATTCACGAATGGCTGAAACCAGAAGGAGTGTTTGCTTTCGGGGACCTTGTGACGTATCGCGATCAGAAAGTCGCAGCGCTTAATCACGCTCGACATTACCATCATTTGGTAGAGAACGCGAAAGATGAGGCGACGCTCACCGAGTGGGCGCACCATCATATGTTTCTCAACAACCTCGCACCGATTGAGGACCAGATTGAATGGCTCGAAGGAATAGGCTTCAAGGTGACTACAGAGTTCCTGAAAATAAACACGGCTCTTCTCATAGGTGAGAAATAATGTCTCTTTTAGTCATCCCGCGTCGCTTTTGGCGCGGGATGTATGTTATATTTCTCGTATATGGAAGAAGCCATCAAACAATTTCATACCCAGTTTTTGTGGAAAGCGAGCATCGTGAACGCGCAAAAGCTTCACCATTTTGGAACATATATCTTGAACGGTATGGGAGGGTCCCACCTCGCGGCGGACTTGCTCCGGACGCATAAGCCGGAGCTTGACCTGCTTGTTTTCAGCGATTATGGGATTCCGAAGCTTTCGCAAGAGAGGCTCAAAAAGTCACTTTTTATCGCCAGCTCATTTTCGGGGAATACCGAGGAGGTGTTGCACTTCGCGGAGGAAGTGCTCGCGAAGAAACTTCCACTCGCGGTTATCGCCAAAGGCGGAAAACTTCTGGATTTTGCAGTGAAGCACACACTTCCGCATATCGTGCTTCCGCCAACGAAGGTACAGCCTCGCTCCGGACTCGGGTTTCAGATAGTCGCGCTCGCGACGCTTATTGGGGACAGCGCGCTTGTAAAAGAACTTACAAGACTCTCTTCGCGTCTCAAGCCCCACACACTTGAGAAACAAGGGAAGAAGCTTGTGGCGGATTTACGGGGGAAAGTGCCGGTTATCTATTCTTCCGCAAAGAATGAAGCCATCGCGTATAATTGGAAAATCAAATTCAACGAAACCGGCAAAATTCCTTCCTTTTACAACATCTTTCCGGAACTTAATCATAATGAAATGACGGGGTTTGATGTTATTGCGACAACCGAAAGCTTATCCCACAAGTTTCACTTTATCTTTCTTACCGATAGCACCGACCATCCGCAAAACCGAAAACGTATGCAGGTGACTAAGAAACTCTATGAAGACCGCGGGCTTTCGGTTACGGAAGTCCCACTCGAAAGCACAACCCCCGTTTCCGAAGACGGAAACACCCCCTTTACTAAGGGGGATGGCCGTCTTGAAAAGATGTTTTCTTCGCTCCTTGTCGCGGACTGGACAGCGTTGCATCTCTCACGAATCTACGGCACGGAGGCGGAGCAGGTGCCGATGGTGGAAGAATTTAAGAGATTGGTAAGTAGTTAGTAGTAAGTAGTATGAAATCGGTTGTTATGTGCGGAAGCAATAAATTCGGGAAAGAGATACGGGCTTTTGCGAAAAAGCTACGGGCGTTTGGAGTGGTTGTGTTTGAACCGAATCTGTATCAAGCGTCTGGAGGGAAGTGGGAGGAACTCGCGCCATTCGGCCAGTCCTACTTGGCGATGGGATTGACCCACGACCATTTCTATAAGATGCGAATGGCGGATGTCGTCTTTATTTTCAATAAAGGAGGGTATGTCGGCAACAGCGTGACGATGGAAATCGGATACGCGGTAGCCCTTAACAAACCGATATACGCGCTTTCAGACAAAGACCCCGAATTATGCAGAGCAGTACTTTTTTCAGGGATGTGTAAAACTCCAGAGGCTCTGGCGGAAAAGTTGCGATAGAGGTATTATTTTCTTTACGTTATTCAGTGATTCAGTTATTAGTCATTAGTTATTCAGTTACATATGGATATCCTATTTCTCATCGGCAGGCTCATTTTCGGAGTGTATTTTCTCCAGAATGCGTGGAATCATTTCAAGCACCTTGACGGTCTTGCGAAATACGCGGAAGCAAAGGGCGTTCCGTCGGCGCGAGCGGCGGTCTTCATAAGTGGCGTGCTCCTTATGCTCGGCGGTCTTGGGGTTGTGTTCGGTATCGCGCCGGAAGCATCGCTCGCACTCCTCATTGTTTTCCTCGTTCCGGTTACCTTCAAGATGCACGCGTTTTGGAAAGAAACCGACCCGAACGCGCGGATGCAAGAACTTCTCCATTTCTACAAAAATCTCGCCCTTATCGGCGCACTCCTTATGATGTACGCGATTTCTGTGCCGTGGGTGTATAATGCACTGCAATAATTTTTTAGGTTATCATTCTCGCGGATGCGGGAATCCAGCAAAAAAGAAAAGGCGTCTCGCAAGCGAGCCGCCTTTTTCGTGAAAGAACTGCCGGGGATTTCAACCCCGTTTATTTCAACCCGAGCACGTCCTGCATATCGTACAGGCCGGGCTTCTGGGTTACGACCC
>CAYHOU010000039.1:0-4551 GCA_964358195.1 uncultured Candidatus Saccharibacteria bacterium
TTGCGTCTTGCCCTGCTTAAACTCTGTCCACGCTAAAAACAAAATCTCGTAAGATATTATTTTTTCAAACATATCGCTATGAACAGCCCCCCCCCCCGACAGCCCCGACGGAAATAGTATCATTTTGCATAAGATATATGAGTGTTACGCGCGACTCTATGTGGCGGTACATGCGATGCCAAAACGGGACCGCTATACGCTCGGAGTGCGCATGGAAAATCTGCTTCTCGAAATATACGAACTTGCGTTTCTCGCCCGCACAAAGTCCGGCGCAAGCCAACTGCTTATCCTCAACAAAATGGACATCAAGTTGAGCTTGCTCAAAGTATTCGTGCGGCTGTCTGCGGAACTCGAGACGATTCCGGCCGGAACGTACGCGAATGTGGAAGGCCGCTTTCTGGAAATCGGCAAATTGCTCGGAGGATGGCTGAAAACGGCAAAGGGACGCGATTCGCGTCCCTGACCGCACACTTCAGGAGAACGAGAAACCGAGGTTGTCGTTCGCATTCTGCGGATTCCAGTTGTTGACGTTCGCACCGTTAGCATCGGTATTGCCGACGTTCACGACGTTGAAGTCCGGGGACAGTTTCTCGTTTGTCTTCTTCCATCCGTGGCAGGCTACGCGCTTCGCCCGCCTAACTTTTGTCCTTAAAGTAATTCTCTAAAACTCGGTTGAGATAATTCCTACCCCATCCCGTTTTTAGAAACTTCTCACGCACAAGTGCGTCACGTTTGTTCCGATACGACTCGCAGTAAATTAATGTGAACGGTCTGCGCGGTGCAGTTGACAGGCTTTCTCCAGAATTATGTTCTGCGAGTCTACGGCGCACGTCATTTGTATACCCGATATATAATTTACGATCTTTTTCGCTTTGTAGAACGTATACGTGATGCATAAGGACAAAAGTTAGGCGGGGGTCGCGCCGGTACACCGATTCTGCGCTCCGAAAGGTCGTTTACTCGCATCGGAAGAAAACAAAGCAGTGTGATTGGCGAATGCAATCCGTGAACTGCATTTCATGAGCCGAGGGCATAGTAACAAAAAACCCGGATTGCGCAAGCAATCCGAGTCGTAATTTTCGGCAACCCTAATCGGGTTGCCGACCGACAGCCCTTCAGCCGACAGCCTCCACCTCTCCACTGCAGGAGAACGAGAAACCGAGGAGGTCGTGCGCAAGCTGCGGATACCAGCCGAGGACGCGCGCACCGAGAGCATCGGTAAGGCCGACGAGCACGACGCGGAAGCCCGGGGACAGCGCGTTCGTCCGAGTGTAGAAACGCTCGAACAAACGTTCGCGATTTAACTTCTGGGCAAGAAGGACGCGATAGAGTACTTCAACGGGCGACTCTCGAAAGAATCGCGAGAACGCGAGCGCAACGCATTGCCGCGCTCCTTCCTGCCAATCGCGACCGCATAACTTCTCAAGCCGCTCTGCACCGGTGCGAAGCTCCTCGATAGCGGCGCCGTACTGCTCCGGCATTTCGTTATCGAACAGCCGCTCGGCAAAGTCTGCGCCGATGAGCGATTCGCCGACGAATGTCTTTCCGGTACTGTCTGGCATCAGGCTCCGACCCTTTAGGAACAGGCCGTTGCGCGACGTCTGCTCCGTAAACAAAGGCAGTTCTTTGTACCAGTCGGTATTGTACAGAAACTTTCCGCCCAAAAAGTCTTTGTTTCCTCGCGTATCGTGGAGATGGCGAAGCGTAAGCGGCGTGCCCGCCTCCGTATGAGAGTGTTGGAGTACGACACAGCAATCCATTTCCCATGCGCGACGGAGCACATTCTCCGAGAACAGGGCCGGAACCGATAAAGGTTCCACCTTATCGCCAAACGTGTCCTTGAGTGCTTTTGTGCCGAATGAGTACGTCCGGTGAATCTGGAACGTATCATCGATAAACTGTAGTGACGCGCCGGTTTTTCGCGGCGCTTCGGTGGTTGTCATTGGAACTATCCTTTCTTTGGTGTTATGTTCGTTTCCGCGTTCAAACAACGTATCACAAGAGGTAACCTACGTCAAGTTAGAGTCGTACTCCGGTAAGCAGCGAAAACACCACCCCTATAACCGGCGTGAGGTACTGCCAGAGAAAGACGATAAAGACGAGGGTGATGAAAAAGCCGTAGCGTTCAAGCGAATCGCGAATGTTTTGCAGATGATATGGAAGAAACGCGAATAGTATCTTGGAACCGTCGAGCGGTGGAATGGGTACGAGGTTAAAGATGGCAAGGACGATATTGATGATCACAACCATAACCGCGATATGCAGAAATGAAGCAGGTAGTACCCCCGCTCCGAAGCGAATGAGCAAACCGAAGATGAGTGCGATACCGATATTTGAGAGCGGACCCGCGGAGGCGACAATCGCTTCGCCGTATTTCCCGCGGAGATTGTACGGGTTCACCGGCACAGGTTTCGCCCAACCGAACATCACTCCCGCGTTAGTGAAGAAGAGAAGAAGTGGCACGAGTATTGAGCCTATCGGGTCAATATGCGGAAACGGGTTAAGCGAAAGCCGTCCTTGAAGTCGTGCCGTCGGGTCGCCAAGGTAATTCGCCGCGAAGCCGTGGGAGACTTCGTGTGCCACGACCGACATAATGAGTATGAGGATGGAGAAAATGACATCAAGTTGCATATTGGTGGATATATGGTAACATCTTGGGACTCAAATATCGAATACGGAATTTCGAATATCGAAAAATAATAAAATACCAAATACATAATCGGAAAAGATTGAAGGCTTTAGATTTTATTTCTTATTTTTATATTAGATATTTTTCGAAATTAGGTATTCGAAATTCGATATTTTCCTTATGAAAGTTTGCCCCATCACCAAACGAGGTCCCCAGCGAGCCGGTGGCTACTCTAACCGCACTCGCGCGACGCAATTCAACCCGACAGGGATGAAGCGCCGCCAGCTTAACCTGCAAAAAAAACGCATTTATATCCCCGAACTCAAGAAATCGGTGACGCTTACTCTTTCAACAAGGGCTATTAAAACCATCAACAAGAACGGTGCGTTCGCCACACTCAAAAAAGCCGGTTTGATTTAACCTTCTCTCTGTCATTCCCGCGTAGGCGGGAATCCAGTTAAAAACACAATACCCGCCTTGCGCAAACGCGTAAGGCGGGTATTGTGTTGTGTAGAATATCTATGAAAATTACGAAACCGCTCCCTGTCATTCGTTATCTTCTGCTCGCCTGGCTCATAATCGGTATGGCCGGCATTATGGTGATTCCCTTTTTGTCGCCGGAATCGCTCAGGGGTCTGGTGGAAGCCTTTCGGTCAATGCAAAAGTTCATTATGGGAGGGGTTTTCGCAATGCTTGTCGGATACTTCACCTACAAGTGGAGAGACTGCGTAGAAAAGCTCCAATCGCGTGCTTTATGTACAGAGGCTCATCAAGCGCTGGTTCGCCAGTTCAATTCGCGCCCGCTTGAAGGAGCGGATACCAAAGAATGCCGACGGTTGCGAAGTGAGTTGCGCATTACGCTTGACAAACATTGCAGAAACTACCCGAGCGAATCTGGATTCTCCGATATTGTACAGTACCGAGACTATTTGAAACGGCTTGAGAAAGTGAAAAAGGTTCATTAAGCCAGAAGTCACTCAGTCAACCGAGGCTCCGCCTCGGTTATTTTTTTATTTGAATGGTTTCTCCATCCGACTCCATCACGATTCTTCCCGAGATGTCGGTACGAAACGTTTGCACACCGAATTGGTTCAAGGTATCCAGTGTTTCCTGATGCGGGTGGCCGTATGAATTGTCTTTGCCGGAGGAGATAACTGCGTATGTCGGCGAAACGTAGCCGACAAACTCCTGCGAGGTTGAGGTGCGCGAACCATGATGTCCTACTTTTAAGACATCACTGTGCAGATTTTTCCCGCCCAATGAATCAAGGTACTCCTCAATGTTTTGCGGGGCATCACCGGTAAACATAATGGACGTATTCCCGTACACAAGCCTACCGACAAGGGACCCGTCATTTGTCGCGAGTCCCGGCACTTCCCTATCGGGAAACAGCACGATAAAATATGCACCGCCGCCTAAATCTATCCTCTGCCCGCGAAGCGCGGTAATTTTGATGGCTTTTTCTTTCTCTATCTTTTCTTCAAGCGTCTTGTATTCCGCAGAAGCCCCTGTAGTTCCGGGTTCAATGACCGAAGTGACTTTGTATGCGTCTAGCACATCAAGAAATCCCGCCATGTGGTCTTTGTCGGGATTGGAAACCATAAGCATATCTATCGTACGGTCGTAAAACGGCATTACCTTGCCGAGTTCGCGGAGCACAATCGGCCCTCCCCCGCCGTCTATCATCATCTGGACGCCGGTTGGCGATTCTATGAAAATTGCATCCCCCTGCCCGATGTTAAGAAAGGCAACGGTAAGTCTGCCGCCTCTGTCTTCTGACGCCACCACATACCAAACAAGCAGCGTTGTTACCAAGAGAAACCCGAGTACATACCAATGAAGATTCTCACGGACTTTTTGCATATGAGGTATAATAGCACCATGCACTGGAAATCCTGGCCGTATTGGGCAAAGGGGGCAAT
>CAYHOU010000039.1:4561-6249 GCA_964358195.1 uncultured Candidatus Saccharibacteria bacterium
GGGCAATTCTTTTTGCCGGTATATACGCAATAATAGCCGCCTTTTCCATAATCGGACAAATGTGGATGCGATTACATCCCCCTACTGGCTCTTTTCAATTTCTAGAATGGTTCAATATTGGACTACTTGCATGGCTAAGCATACCGCTTTTTGTTTGGAAGCCGGTTCTCGTTCTTTTCGGTTTGGACATTGTTCCAGCAATTAACAATACCGACCTTGCTTTTGCACTTATAATAGTCTTAATCAGCTGGTTTCTTATAGGCGCTATAGTGGGTAGCTTATACGGTAAATTAAAAGATCGCAGACAAGTAAAATCTGGATTCCCGCCTGCGCGGGAATGACAAGTCGGTTTTTTCGTATTTCGTACATTATTCGTAAGTTCGTATTGTATGCAATTTGCAGAACAAAAATTTAATATCCCGCTTCTTAAAGGAATTTCGCAAAAGACGATTGAGGAGCATTTGAAGCTCTACGCTGGGTATGTGAAAAATGCGAATAGCATTCTTGAAAAGATTCCCGAATATAACGGGTACGCGGAGCAAGACCCCTTTGCGCCGTATGTTGTCGGAGAACTCGCCCGTCGGTTCAGTTTTGAGTACAACGGCATGAGAAACCATGAAGTGTACTTTGCTTCGCTTGAGGGCGGCGCATCCTCTCTTACAAAGGACAGTCCTTTGTATGATGCGTTGGGAAAGAATTCCGGCTCGTTTGACGGTTGGCTCGCGAGCTTCAAAAAAACCGCCACGACGATACGCGGCATCGGCTGGATGACGCTCTCGTACGACAAAGCGGCGGACACACTTATCTCGTCATGGATAGACGAACAGCACTACGGACAGCTAAACGGAGCGAAAATGATTCTCGGCCTCGATATGTGGGAACACTCCTACGTCGCCGACTACCAGCCGAGCGGAAAAAAACAATACATTGAAGATTTCTTTGTAAACCTGAATTGGGGTGTTATAGAGAAAAACTTTGCGGATGCGATGAAATAGACAGTGTCTCTTTTCTGTCATACCCGCGGAGGCGGGTATCCAGAGAAATCAAAATATGGATTTCTTCTCCATGGGAATGACAACCGAATGAAAAAAAGAAAAACCAGCTCCGACCGCGTAAGGCGATGGAGCCAGCTGTGAAAACAGCACTATATGCGAATCGTTATCCATGTCCATACACCTCAAGTGCGGTGATGCCAACCGCAGGTTCTTCGGCTACGTCCGGTGGCCAAACGAAGGCCCTGGTTCTACCCATTGGGTCTTTTCCGAAGAAGAGTATTGAGATTAGCTTGCCACTTTGAACAGTTGGTAGGATTGGAGTGGTAACGGTTACGAGATGGAACACCTCTTTAGGTGTCGAAATCTCAAGGCTTGGTCGTTGCCCGGAAGCATTGACCACGTGTTTGAGGAGCGCGGCACTTATCTCCGCGTCAGTGTTAATTGGAGCATTCACTAAAGTCTTATGATAGCAAGCTTTCTTTGAAAGCTCCTGTTGATTGCTTTTTACCCCACACAAAGTAGAGCGCTGCATAGGCCGCATACCAAAATATGACCAGCCATAAGGGGAAATACGGGACGGATAGTTCGGCGAACGGCAATTTTGAAAACCACTCTACCACCCCGAGCTCGTAGGCGAGTAGCGCATAGGCGGCATAAGCGAACGGAACCGCAAGCAGTGTCGAGAGAAAGGCG
>CAYHOU010000040.1:0-6189 GCA_964358195.1 uncultured Candidatus Saccharibacteria bacterium
CGTAACCCAAGCCCGAGGCGGCAACGCCCCGCGCTTGTGCGCGGGGTTGTTTACACTATGCTCGCATATACCGACGGGAAAACGCAGAGAGTCTTGTAAAAGGCTTTCGGTGATACGGACGAAGCGCGGCAAAACGAGGAGCCTCCCTGACAGGAACGTGCCGTACGTCAACTTCAACCGCAACGACGGCATCGTGAACGTGAGCCACAACGACGTGCAGGACGCGAATGATAACGTGCGGTTCCGCCGAGAAGTTTCTCGCACAAGGAGCGTCATGCTCCTTTTTGCGTGTAGGCAATCCAGCCGTTCGTCATTTTTGAGATTTCAATAAGTTGTACCGACAGCCGCAGATAAGTTTGTTCCATAATCACCGCAAGTTCCTGTTCGGTGCGAATGAGATGCTTGAGCGTTTCTACGTTCACGCGCAACGCTTCCAACGTGCCAAGTTTGATATGTCTTGACTGAAATGCGGCCTTGGCCGCAAGTGAAAAAGTTTCTCTACACAGAGCCTCAATAGTCGCATGAATGCCAAGCCTATCGCGTTTCGGGAGTTTGTAACCTATACTGTACAACTCTTTATGCAACAGCCGGATTTTGTGAATTACGATAGGCGTTTTTTCGGGGGGGGGGTTCATGGTATACGATTTTATGATGTAATTTCTACCGAGAATCTTCTCCGTGCGTGGAAGAAGTTCAGTAAAGGTAAACGGTCTCATACGGATGTTGCTCGTTTTGAGCTTCGGCTTGAAGAGCATCTTTTTTCGCTCCACGAGAGGCTTTCCTCTGGCATATGGACGAATGACCCCTATATTTGTAAACGCATTGCCGACCCGAAACCGCGCCTCATTCATATCGCAAGCGTTCGCGACCGAGTGCTGTATCAAGCCGTGTACCAGCAATTATACAGGGTATTTGACAAAACCTTTATTCACGATTCGTATGCGTCCCGCGAAAGCAAAGGAACCCATGCGGGAGTAAGAAGGTTTGCGGTTTTTGCGAGGAAAGTATCGGCCAATCATACAAAACCGGCTTTTGTGCTAAAGTGCGATGTGCGGAAGTTCTTTGACGGCATAGATCATGCACTGCTCCTGTCGCTGATTTCGAAAAAAATTACAGACGAGAAACTGTTCGAGCTTGTGCAGACGATTGTTCGGTCATTTGAAATGATGCATGGAAAGGGACTGCCGCTCGGCAACGTAACCAGCCAGCTTTTTGCCAATATCTACCTCAATGAGTTCGACCAATTCGTAAAGCACACGCTCAAAGCAAAATTCTATATTCGCTACTGCGATGATTTCGTGATTCTGGACGAGAATCGCGCTGTGCTTTTTCAGCACGTTGGAGCAATCAGAAACTTCCTCCGTAAATCTCTTTTCCTTGAACTGCATCCGAACAAAGTAAGCATACGCGCCCTTCGGCAGGGAACGGACTTCCTCGGGTATGTGTCGCTTCCGCACCATCGCGTGCTACGCACGAAAACAAAACAACGAAGGTTGAAGAAGCTAACGCTTCTCTCAAAAAGCATCGCCTCCGAAGAGGACTTTGAGCCTGTCCGTCCGGTCATAGAATCGTATCTCGGCATAGTGTCGCATTGCAAAGGCGAGCAGTTGAAGCGGACGATAAAAACAATGTTTGAGAAGTGGCTACAGATTCAATCACCGTGCTATAGTAGTTCGGCATATGTATGAAATAGAGATTAAAAGTCTTTTAGGAAGCAAAGAACATGCTGATGAACTGAAGCGTCGGTTGGTTCAATTATTCCCCGCGCTTAAAACGCTTCCGTCACATAAGCAACTGAACCATTATTTCAACACTCCTTCCGACCTTAGTGTGTTCCAAAAGGTAGTGGCTCCGCTCTTGTCCGCCGAGAAACAGCAAACACTCTCCGAGATTATCAAGAACGTAAAGGGAAGTGTGTCTATCCGGACGAGGGAAGCCGACGGGGTTGTGCTCGTTATTCTCAAAGCGTCCATTGGAGACGACAGCAGTGCAAACGGCGTATCACGCATTGAATTTGAGGAAAAAGTTTCCCTGTCACTTGACGAACTGGATAAACGACTTGTTGACGCGGGTATTACCTACCAGGCCAAATGGTCCCGCGAACGAGAACACTATGACCTTGGTGTCATTCACGTTACGGTTGATAAAAACGCGGGGTACGGGTATCTTGCCGAGTTTGAGAAAATGATTGATGACGGCAGGGAAGCGGAGTACGCGAAGCAGGAGTTAAAGGCGCTTATGGCGGAACTTAAATGCCAGGAACTCGCGCAAGACTGTCTTGAGCGGATGTTTAAGTATTACAATGAGCACTGGGAGGAGTATTATGGGACAGAGAAAACTTTCACGATTGAATGAACTCGACACCAATACACGAATGAAGACGAATGACACTAATAAGTAGGTACCAATGAGCGAGTTATTCCACAAAGAGTTGTCTTTCGAGATTAACGGTTTGCTCTTTAAGACTCATAATGAGCTCGGTAGGTTTTGTAGGGAAAGACAATATGGAGATTTTTTCGAAGGTCTCTTGAAGGAAAAAAGTTTTACCTATGAACGTGAGAAAGAAATACCGATTTCAGGAATCAACAGCCTGTACACCAATAAAGTAGACTTTCTGATTGAGGGGAAAGTACTCATTGACTTTAAGGCAAAACCTCTTGTAACTAAGGAAGATTATTACCAAATGAATCGGTATCTGAATGCAAGTGGTCTCAAATTAGGTTTGATTGTAAACTTCAGAAATACATATCTTAAACCAATTCGTGTAGTTAGAGCCGGTTCTTAATCTTTTTTATTCGTGTCATTCGTTCTTAATTTGTAATTAGTGTCGAGCATATGTTTCTCTCAGATATAGATATAAAAAAAGAGGTAAAACGTAAAACGATTACCCTGGAACCGTTTGACGAGACACGTCTGCAACCGGCGAGCTATGACATTTTGCTTGGCAATAATTTTTTGGTGAATGACTCGCACACCTCTACGTTTATTGACCCCGCGAACAAGGTCTTTCCCAAAACACACGACGTACGTGTGGCTGATGGGGAGGCATTCGTGCTTCACCCCGGAGTTTCCATCCTCGGCTACTCCAAAGACTATTTCGGCTCCGACCATTTTCTAATTGAAGTAAACGGAAAGAGCAGCTTGGCCCGTATCGGTCTTCTTGTCCACAACAGCGCCGCACTCATTAACCCCGGGCATTTTCTGCAGGTAGCGCTTGAGCTTTGTAATCTCAATAATGTACCGATTATTCTCCGCCCCGGCATGGCCATCGCCCAGCTTACGTTTTCTCCACTTTCATCGCCACCGAAACAAAACTATAAGCAGAACGGACGCTACGCCAAGAACAATATAACAGGGTATATTCCGCCAAGAGTACTCGGCAAGCAAAAGAAATAAGAGCCGAGTACTAAATATCGAATACCAAATTTCGAATCTCGAAAAAAGCCGTCAAATATCAAATACTCAATACCGAGGTCTCATTTTTCTTATTTAATATTTTCTATTTTTCGATATTAGGTATTCGAAATTTGATATTTTTAAAGTTATGCAAAATCATCCCGAACAACAATATCTTGACCTCATGCGCGAAATCGCCGAAAAGGGCGACCGGCAGGTGGATGTCGGACACGGCAAGGCGACGCACGGTATCTTCGGGCGGCAAATTCGGTTTGACCTGTCACAAGGGTTTCCGCTCCTCACCACCAAGAAAGTGTACTGGAAAGGTGTCTTACACGAGCTGTATTGGTTTATGTCCGGACAATCCAATATCCGATATTTGGTACAAAATGATGTGCATATTTGGGATGACTATCCGTATCGCTTTTACAGTGAACACGCAAAAAAAGGAAAGTGGCCCGAGATGACGAAAGAGGATTTTATCACGCGTATTAAAGATGACGAATCATTCGCAAAAACGCACGGAGAGCTCCCGCATATTTATGGCGAAATGTGGCGTCGCTGGCCCGCAAAGGACGGGCGCGGTATAGACCAGCTCGCGTGGGCGATTGAGGAACTCCGCACCGACCCCGGATGTCACAACGCCATTGTCACCTCATGGAACCCGGAATATCTCTACAGTATGGCCAAGCCGGAAGAAGTGAACCACTTCCCGATTTGCCACAATATGTACCAGATGAACATCAAGAACGAAAAGATCTCGCTTCAGCTCTATCAGCGGAGCGCGGATATTTTCCTCGGCGTGCCGTTCAACATCGCGAGTTACGCGCTCCTCTGCCACGTTGTCGCCCGCATTCTCGGACGGGAAGTGGGGGAGTTCGTACACACCTTCGGCGATGTGCATATTTATGAAAATCATTTTGACGCGGCGAAAGAACAACTCGCGCGCGAACCAAAGCCGTTCCCGAAAGTCACCATCTCGCTAGACGTAAAAAGCCTTGCGGACTTTCGGCCCGAACATGTCACTCTCTCGGACTACGACCCGCATCCGCCTATCAAAGCCGAACTTGTCGTTGCCGGATTTCGCAGTCTGGAAAACAAACCGGCAGGAAAATCCTAGGTCGGTTTGCTTTTTTACCGGGATGTGTTTAAATGCGCATAGCCACACGTTCTTCATTGTGAAGGCTCTACAGAAACGTCAGATATCATCATATGAGCGCAAAAGCATTAGTAGTTGATCTAAATCAATTGGTCGCAGGGCAATGGTACGTACACGTCAAGGGTGTGCGATTTGAGAAGTTTTACACCAAATTTACGCCACTCCGTGCAGTTTTGCATGAAGCGTGCAGACACCCTTGCCTCTCCGTACTCGGTGTTTCGCCGGAAAGTGCGGTCATTACCGAATTCGACCTCTTCACAAAAGAGGTGAGTTTGGAAATTCAGAAGTAGGCAGTCAATGCCTGAGGGAGCATCAGAAGAGACCGAATCGGAACGGTCTCTTTTTTCTTTTCATACCCGTGCTACAATGCGAATATGGTGTAACCCCACACAAGACACCCCACCTCAATCCTCCCCTCTAAAGAGGTGAGGAGGTAAGAGGCGGTTTTTTCTTACTTTAATCTTGCAACTTACATCTTTAATCTACCCCCATGCACGATATTCAAATAAAAAAACTCATAGACGCCGAAAAGAAGCGGCAGAGGAAAGTCATCAACTTAATCGCTTCGGAAAACTACGTTTCCAAAGACGTGCTTGAAGCACTCGGTTCCATACTTACCGACAAATATGGAGAAGGGTATCCGGGACGCAGATATTATCGCGGAACCAAGATAGTTGATGAAGTAGAATTGCTCACGCAGAAACGAGCATTGGAACTCTTCGGACTGAACCCGGAGAAATGGAGCGTGAACGTACAACCTCTTTCGGGTTCTCCCGCGAACTTTGCCGTATACGCGGCGCTTGTTCCGCAAGGGGAGAAGATAATGGGAATGGAGTTGACCCACGGCGGACATCTCACTCACGGACAGAAAGTATCCATGACCGGAAAGTTTTGGAACTCAATACTCTACACGGTCAGCAAAGAGAATGAACTTATTGATTATGAAGAGGTCAAAAGACTGGCGGTTGCGGAGAAGCCGAAGATTATCATCGCTGGGTTTACCGCGTACGCCCACATTGTTGACTTCAAGAGGTTCAGAGAAATAGCTGATGCCTGCGGTGCACTCCTTATGGTGGATATGTCGCACTTCGCGGGGCTCGTGGCGGGTAAAGTGTATCCGTCACCATTTGAGTACGCGGATATCGTGACGACGACCACACACAAGACGCTTCGCGGTCCGCGCTCCGCAATGATTTTTACCCGCATTGATGAACGAGAGCTGAATAAAAAAATAGACAAGGTCATTATCCCCGGCCTGCAGGGAGGTCCGCACTTTAACTGCATTGCCGCGGTTGCCGTCGCGCTGAAAGAGGCGAATACTCCCGCGTTCAGGAAGTACGCACAACAAGTGGTGAAAAACGCAAAAGCAATGGCAGACGAACTCGCAAAGCTCGGGTGGCGAGTGGTGGAAGGAGGGACAGAATCGCATCTCCTACGCATTGATACGTGGCGAGACGGAAAGGGAATTGGCGGAAGGGAAGCCGCGGACAAGTTGGAATCTGCTGGAATCATTGTGAACGAAAACACGATTCCGTTTGATACGCGAAAGCCCATGGACCCATCAGGACTCCGGCTCGGTTCCGCTCCCGAAACTACGCGCGGGAAGAAAGAGAAAGACTTCCGCGAAATTGCGC
>CAYHOU010000041.1:0-5865 GCA_964358195.1 uncultured Candidatus Saccharibacteria bacterium
GGAAAAAGATTCGCGCAAATGCTACAATAACACCACCCGCTACTAAACCCGCCAGCTCCCTGGCGGGTTTAGTAGCGGGTGGTCCTAGCCGGAATCGGCCCGGCGCCTCGTCAATGCGAATGCCGCGTCGGACCACTAGACTATAGGCCCTAATTTTTTGACCGAAGGAGATTTGAACTCCTGACCTCCGCGTGTGCCCGCGCACCTTTTGGACCCGAGCGGACTCGAACCGCTTACCTCCTCATTGCAAATGAGGCGTTCTACCAGATGAACTACGGGCCCATTTGCGAACCCAATGATTCTACAAGATTTTCGCGTTTGCGCAAAGGGAACGGAACTTTGTGGTGTACCAAAACTTGACATATATAAGTGTATATGTTAATACATATGAGGTGAAAGCAGTCCAAGTTCCCAATACAGATTGAGATATGCGCCTGATTCGTTCGGTCGCATCTTTCAATCTATATGAAAACACTGACTATAAAAGAAGCTGAAGTTCAACTTCACAATGCAAGGCGAAGTGCGCAAGATTTTCTTCAATCAACACTGGGAAGAGTTGCCTCGCAACCGTCACTCGTGGAGGCAGTACATATTCTAAGGTCGGGAGACTTCGGGATTGAAGACCTCGCGGTCACACTGGCATGCCAGATGCGCCTGTGTGCGCAGAGGTTTGACGTCATCAAAAGGCTCCAATACAGGCGATTTTTTGTCGGAGGAATCGGAATCGGCCTCATTGCACAAGAAGCGGGACGGTTTTCCTGGTTTGTTCGCGGAGCGTGGAATACCAAACACCAACCTCAAGGAAAAAAGTTCTGCGCCGAAATGCGCATTATGCACGCGGCGGGGGACCGGAGGATTAAATGCCGGCATCTCATTGGCATTTACACGGTTGGCGTTCCACGAGAGGAAGACCTCATCCCCATGGGGAAGCCCATCGTTGGGTTACTCCGTGTCTGCGAGGCATGCCGTTCGCGCATCAGAGGCGAGCATCGCGGCCTGTTCATTCCGGAAACTGCTTTCGTGTCGTACAATCCCGAAACGAGACAACGTTCGCGCCATTCACTGGATGAAATTATGTCCATGAACGGCGATACGGGTGAAAAGCATCACAACCACTGACTCATCTTCCTTCACACACACCCGCCACGGCACCAGGCCGGGGCGGGAACTTTTTTTGATACTTGATACAATACAAGAATGGAGACAAAGCCGACACTGGAAGAGCGATTGCAACGAGACCCAGAGTGGATGCGCCATCCCGTTTTCGCTTGCCTTTCTCAGCATAGTTCAGCCATTATCCTGTGCGTCCTCCTTTTCATCCTCTACGGTCTTTTTCTTGCGCATAAAATTGACCTTACGACCGCTGACCTAGGGCGGCATATCAAAAATGGCGAGATGCTTTTGGAGAATTCCTCGGTTCTCACTCAAAATGTGTATTCCTATACCTACCCGGCATCAACATGGGTAAACCACCACTGGGGGAGTGGACTTCTTGCGTACGCGATTTGGAAATCCTTCGGCTTTGTAGGAATCCAGATTGTTTTTATCGTGTTCAGTTTCGCGACGCTCGCAGTTTTTCTTTTCCTTGGGAAATCATACGCTGGTTGGGGAATCACCGGTTTTATTACGCTTGCAGTTGTCCCTCTTTTGGGCGAGAGGACCGAAGTCCGTCCAGAAGTCATTAGCTATCTCTTTTCCGGTCTATTTTTCCTATTACTTTGCCGATATCGCGAGTCCTCTCAAGGACTAACCTTTGGGAAAGCAAAAGTTAGTACTTGGGGAGCGCTCTGGCTTTTGCCGTTCATAGAAGTCCTGTGGGTCAATACCCATGTGTATTTCCTACTTGGCCCCCTGATACTTGGCGCGTTCCTTCTAGAGTCCTTGCTCATTCGCCGCGCCGTCTTTCTCAAGCTCCTCCTCGTTTTTTTGGCGACGGTTGTAGCTATGCTCGTCAATCCTTTCGGCATTAAGGCTTTCACTGCGGCCGTAACGATTTTTGAGAATTACGGCTACCGCCTTGCAGAGAATCAGCCGGTTTGGTTTATGGAAAAGATTATGCCGGAGCCGAATTTTCTCATCTTTAAAATCCTTTTCGGATTGCTCGTCCTTTCCTTCATCTTTGTTATTGCGCGAAGAAGGCAATTCCTCCGCTTGTCGCATCTGTTCGTGATTACGGGAATAGGCCTAATGGCATGGTTCGCAATTCGCAATCTCGCACTCTTCGGGTTCTTCTTAATTCCCGTGGTTGCGGCGAACGCGCGAAGCATTTTAGGTAGCCGTTTTGATGACCGTATATTACAAAAAATCGCCGCGGTTTTCGCTGTCGGGACTTTCTTCGTCTTCGCTACTTTTGGCGTCCCGCGTCATTTTCCATACTGGCGGGAGTTTGGTTTTGGTCTGGAACGCGGCAACAGTGCTGCAATAGAGTTTTTGTCGCAACATGAAATATCAGGCCCAATTTTCAACAACTATGATATCGGTGGATACCTTATTTTTCATCTGTTTCCCCACGAGAAGGTATTTGTGGACAACCGGCCCGAGGCGTATCCTGTGGAATTCTTTACCAAAGAGTATATTCCGATGCAGGAGGACAGTGCGGTTTGGAAAGAAAAGCTTGCCGAATACCATTTCAACGCAATTGTGTTCTCTCACCGTGACGCCACTCCGTGGGGACAGCGCTTCCTGATTGAACGCGTACAGGACCCCGATTGGGCCCCAGTGTTCGTGGACGAAAAAGTGCTCATATTGATTCGGAGGACAGAGGCGAATCGTGCCGTGATACAGGCGTTTACGCTCCCGCCTGAAACATTTAAGATTTCCGTCTGGAGCATGTCCCCAAACCCTTGCTTACTGCGAAATTGTAGTGCGGGCTACGAACGAACGGTTCGGAAAACTCAAAATAGCAAAGCTATTCCTCGTTTTCCTCACCGCATTCTCGCCGCGCACCACAACTTCTCGTAACGTCAATAGTTTTGGGACATGCTTTAACGGTGTAGAATAGAGGAAACAATTGTGCCTAGTGAAAATGTATGACACTTGAATTTTCTATGTTACTTAGTCCGTTCGTGCTCGGCACCCTGCTCGCCATCTGCCTTCTCGTCTCCTTGGCCATAAGCGCGGCCTTTCTCTATCACTGGAAAGAGTATGGGATGAACACACGTATCATTCGACGTGCCCCCGCCGTCTATCTTTCAGTTCTTATTTTCCTTTTCGCGCTTGCGGCCATCTCGTATATCGCATTAATTTCGCTATAGCCATATTGCAATGATTAAATTGGAAGACGGCGAGGAAATTCTATACATAGCGCGAAGGCATTGGTTCTTGTTCTTCAGCGAGACCGTTTTTATGCTGTTTTTTGCCATACTGCCTCTGCTTTTCGTGTTCATACCCGTCTCGGCATTTAACGAGGTGCTTTCAGTATTACACGTAACAAATTATGGAACTCCACTCTTCGCGTTCTTTTGGAGTCTTTGGCTCATGCTTCTCTGGGTACTTTTCGCGCTTCTGTGGACTAACTATTATCTGGACATCTGGATTTTGACGAATCATCGGATTATTGATATTGAACAACTGGGGCTATTCAACCGCCACGTTTCTTCTTTTCGCTACAACCAGATCCAGGACGCCACTGTGAAAATATCCGGTCTTATTGAGACACTTATCGGTTTTGGAACCGTGGAAATACACACCGCGAGTAACGAGTCGTTTAAATTCAAAGGAGTCGCAAGGCCAAATGAAGTGAAAGAGCGAATTATGTCCGAGCACCATCGCGTGCATACCGAGTAAGACTCCTGTAGAGTACCGCTATGCTTTTAAACAAGACAACCACTACGTGGTCTATGGATAGTTGGTTGGTTTTACGTTGCCTGCCCGCCCATTGGATGCGGGAACGTTTTTAAGTTTCGACTTGAAACTGCTAACCGATAACTTCTACTATGCAGGTTATTCCAATCAAGACTCGCGTCTTTTCACCACCGAAGGATGATATTTTCCCGACACTTAGAACTGTTGCGAGAAGTCTCAAAGAAGGAGATGTGCTGGTTGTTACTTCCAAAATCGTCGCGATTGGCGAAGGGCGATGTGTGCCCGCTACGACCGCAGAAGCGAAAAGAAAATTAGTCCAAAAAGAGGCCGAATCTCGAATAACTTTTGGCGGAGCAAAAGACGTAACGTTCTCCATCAAAGAACACACGATTATTGCTTCGGCTGGGATTGACGACAGCAATGGTAACGGATATTGGATTTTATGGCCGAAAGACCCAATGAAGTCGGCAAAGGAAATCTGGAAGATTGTTCGCAAGGAAGCCGGTCTTACAAAGCTCGGTGTCATTATCAGCGATAGTTATTGCACCCCGATGCGCTCGGGGACTACCGGCATTTCGATAGGATTTTATGGCTTCCGTCCTGTCGTGAATCACATCGGCAAAAAAGATATTTTTGGTAGGAAGTTCGTATTCTCAAAGTCCAACATAGCCGATGGCGTGGTGGCCGCCGCAGTCGCAGTAATGGGCGAGACCTCGGAGCAAACGCCTATCGTCATTGTTCGCGATGTTCCGCAACTCCGGTTTACTGACAAAGATGTCCGGCAGGAACTTTTCATCGAACCGCGCAAGGACATCTATTATCCGCTTCTCAAACCCTTGTATGGCAAAAAGTAAGGGGCTTACTTCTCCCCCTCTTAAGAGGGGGAGAAAAAGAGAGGGTGCTCGGTTCACGCTCATTGCC
Source organism: uncultured Candidatus Saccharibacteria bacterium (assembly GCA_964358195.1). Taxonomy (GTDB): domain Bacteria; phylum Patescibacteriota; class Minisyncoccia; order Phycocordibacterales; family UBA10002; genus UBA10002. The sequence continues at coordinate 4,726 of CAYHOU010000041.1, forward strand.
GCGATTAGTCTCGATGGCAGAATAACGGCAGGGAAGCGGGAAGGAAGCGAGTGGACATCAAGAGAGGACAAAGAGTTCTTTCAGCAGGAGCTTAGCCGAGCCGATGTCGTCATTATGGGGCGGAAAACCTTTGACGCCATCAAACGCCCGCTTTTGCCCCGCAACCGAGTCGTCTTCTCTTCCTCTCCCCCTCTTCAGAGGGGGAGAACGAGAGGGGGTGGTAGTCTGTACTTCCTTAACAGTCCCACCGTCCCTGAACTAAAAGCCCTTCTTCACAAAAACAACTGGACTCGCGTTGCCATCGCCGGCGGCACCTCAATCTACGACTGGTTTTTCCGTAATGGACTCATTGACGAACTTTACCTTACCCTCGAGCCGGTAGTATTCGGCTCCGGCCGTCCGTTTCTGAAAAGGCCGCAAGGAAGCATAAAAATGTTCAAACTTGCGTCAGTAAGGAAATTGAGCAAGCAAGGGACACTTTTACTTCATTATATAAAATAGCGATTTAGCAAAGATGGCACGACCGTGCCATCTTTGCTAAATCCGCAAAAACATGATTCAAGAAAATCAGATTGCGACAAAAAATCCGGAAGCGGACTTTAAGCTAGTAACGCTTATCAGCGTGTTTGTCGGAATGTTAGTAGGAATGAACCTGCTTGGAGGGAAAATCATTACCATTTTCGGCATTGCCGGATCGGTGGCCGTGTTTATTGTCCCGCTTACTTTCGCGATTACCGATATTTCCACGGAATTGTACGGAAAAGCGTTCACTCGGAAGCTGACCCTGGCTGGAATGATTACCCTCGTCATTTTAATGGTGTACTCGGCGATTTTCGTGATGCTTGAGCCAAATGCCCGATTCGGTGCAAACGAGGCATACAAAACAGTTTTTGGCTCATCACTCCGCATCATTATCGCGAGCATCACTGCATTCGGGCTGGCACAGCTTCAAGATGTTTTGATTTTTGAGCGTATTCGCCAAATGACAAAAGGGAAGTACCTCTGGATTCGCACCAACGTCTCAACATTCGCATCCGAATTGGTAGACACGACGGTCTTTATGTTTATTGCGTTCTATATGGTCGCTCCGAAATTTGACGCGCTGTTCGTACTCAAAATGATTATTCCGTATCTTCTCCT
>CAYHOU010000042.1:0-5731 GCA_964358195.1 uncultured Candidatus Saccharibacteria bacterium
CGGTTTGGTGTGGAAAAAGTTCGGCAATGAGCTCTCGGGGAACGAGGAAGTCGCCGCGCAGGTTGATACAGTACTCGTCGCGCCGATTGACGCGAACGATAACGGGATTAACCTTTCCACACCCAAATAAGCCGGCCCGTCTCCCTACGATATTTCCGATGCCATACGCTCGTTCGTTCCGACGTGGCAGGAGGACCAAAACACCGTTGCTACGGCTTTTGACGAGGCGGTTTTTTTCGCGAGACGCATCATAACGCGCGAGGTACGACGAGCGGAGGCGATTATCGCCGGACAACACAAGGTGACCGACGCGTATCGCGCTTCGTCGGATAAGCGTTTGATACTTCTTGATGAAGATTATTCGTGGAAAGACACGCTGGCGCGGCTACCGGAACCTCTCTTTGTCATACACCCGCAAGAGGAGACGTGGCGGCTATACTGTGCGCGCGATAATCCGCGTATATTCAAGAACCGCAAGGACTTGCCGGAAAGTTGGGCGGGACTTCGGGGAGACGAATTCGCGAGGGTGACGGGGGTTCCTGATGCTGTGTTTTGCCACCGCAACCGGTTTACGGCCGCCGCTCGCAGCAAGGAAGGAGCGCTCGCGCTTGCTAAACTCGCGCTGACAAGTTGAGAATTTCGAATATCAAATCTCGAATCTCTAAAAATATCGAATATCAAATATCAACAAAAAATCAAAAGCAATCTTTCTTTAGTTGTTCCCTTATGTATTTTTAGAAATTAGATATTAGAAATTAGATATTTTTTAACTATGGCCTTCATAGACGAAATTACATTACATTTAAAAGCGGGCGATGGGGGAAACGGCATCGTCTCGTGGCTCCATGAAAAAGGGAAGGAATTTATGGGTCCCGCGGGGGGTGACGGCGGACGCGGGGGCGATGTGTATTTGAGGGCAGTGCACGACATCGCAAGACTCGCGTCGTATCGTTTCGGAAATTTGTTCATGGCAGGGAGGGGAGGAGATGGAATGCGCAAGAGCCGGCACGGAAAGAACGGAAACGATATTGAACTTGAAGTTCCAGTCGGCTCGTTGGTGGTAAACCGCGTCACGGGGCGAACCTTTGAATTTCTCAAGGAAGGCAACCGCGCGCTCGTGCTTCGCGGAGGGCGTGGCGGCTTGGGCAATGAGCATTTCAAGAGTTCCCGCAACGTTCGTCCCGTGGAATCCACGAAAGGGAAAAAAGGAGAAGAAGCCGAGTTTGACGTGGAGCTTCGGCTGATTGCCGATGCGGGGCTTATCGGTCTACCGAACGCGGGGAAGTCCTCGCTCTTAAATGAGCTTACGTCCGCGCGGGCGAAAGTGGGAAGCTACGCCTTCACCACGCTTGAACCAAACCTCGGGGCAATCCCCCTTAATAAAGGGGGTGCCGAGTCCGCGAGGCGAGGGTTGTCCTCGGGATTCATTCTCGCCGACATTCCCGGTCTGATTGAAGGCGCTTCGGCGGGAAAAGGGCTCGGTACTAAATTCTTGCGGCACATCGCGCGCACGAAATTAATCATCCACTGCATTCCGCTTGATGAACCCGCTCTCGTGAAAGCCTACGCAACAGTTCGGAAAGAGTTAGTCGCTCATGCGCCCGAGCTTGCGGATAAAAAAGAAATTGTCGTTCTGACCAAAGCCGATAACCGGGAACCGAAGGATATCAAAAAGGCTGTGGCGCTGCTCAAGAAAAAGAACAGGCGTGTGTTCGTGGTTTCCGTGATTGACGATATTCTTCTCAAGAAATTCAAAGAGTCGCTCCTTGCGATTCTAAAGAAAGAGTAACCCGCATCTCTCCCTCAACATCGGGTGTCGAGGTGGAGATGTGTGGTATAATATCTTTCATGTCATATCGACGAACTATTTTTGCACCAAACGAGCATTACCATCTCTATAATAGAGGTAATAACAAGCAGCGCATATTTCATGATGATAACGATTATATTCGTTTTCTGTTCTATATACTGTACTTTCAGTCGCCAATTGTTTTTACCGACATCTCGGAAAAGGTAAGTCGGTTTAAGCGGACACAAGACTTCGGTGTCCAGAAAGAGGTACTCAATGCTGTTATCTCTGAACGAATGGTAGCATTAATCGCTTTTTGTATAATGCCCAATCATTTCCACCTTATTGTTAAGGAAGTTGAAGAGGAGGGGATTTCAAGATATATGCAACGCGTATTAAACGGATATTCAAAATACGCCAACAAGAAATATCCAGAAAGACATATCGGTCACGTCTTCCAAGGTCCGTTTAAGGGTGTACGCCAAAAGACTGATGAGCAATTTCTCTACCTTTCTGCATATGTACACCGGAATCCAAAAGAAATCAGCTCGTGGAGGCAACAAGAGAAACGGTATCCCTGGTCAAGTTTCCGAGACTTCCTGGGCGAGAATCGGTGGGGAAGTTTATTATTGCCAGCAATCATTCGCGAACAATTTAAGAGAGTTCACGATTACGAACGTTTTGTTGATACAAGTTCCGCAAAAACGGAGTACACGAAGCTCTTACTTGCCAATGATATATTACTTGAAGCTGGTTTAGAACAAGAAAGCGGAGAAATAATTGTCTAGAATTATACCACAAATCCTCTCCTCAACACCCGATGTTGAGGAGATTTGTTTCCGCTTTCAAATAACACGGCGAGAGTATAAACTTCGTAAAAGCAGATGGAGTGAACTGAAAATAGATACTGTCGGCTCCCGCTCTGTAGTGAATCAGGTCAACGAGATTTTGCTACTTGGGCGGATCTCCAAATCGACGATAAGCATCTATTCGTCCTAATTGGGGTAAGTGTTTCAATTTTCTTTCCTCGCTCAGTGGGGAATGGAACACAATTCCATCTTCCCATTTTGCGTAAAATAAGAGCGGAGGTATACTTACGTTAGAGGTAATCATTATTAGTAATTCCTTTCCATGAAAAAGTATCAACAGAGTTTTACCCCGTCAGTAGAAGATGGTATTGCGAAGCAGGTTTCTCGACTGTTTCGGCTGAAGAAACTGCCAGTCGGTAGTTCACTGGGTTCATCCGCAAGGAGTGGCTATCGCAACACGATGCCATCTTTCACTGCGGGGTTTACCCTCATTGAACTCTTGGTGGTTAATGCCATCATCGGGATTCTCTCTACGGTAGTGGTTTCAAGCGTGCAATCGGCGCGCGAGAAAGCGGCGAACGCCTCGGTCAAAGCGGGACTTCGTAGCATCATGGCTCCGGCCCAGATGGTATATGATTCCACGAACAGCTACGCCACTGTTTGCGCGAACGCCGATATCACTCGCGCGTATAGCGCGGCTGGCGTTACGGGAGGAGGCACGGGAGTGTGCAACAACGGCGCCGCCGCGTGGGCCGCTTCGGCGCCGCTTAAAGTCGCGGATTCGGGAAGCACGTACTGGTGCGTGGAGAGCACCGGAGCTAACAATGGAACCACTTCCGACCTCGGAGTGGCGATGGTCTGCCCGTAATCATCTTCTGTTTTGTCTTGCAAAAACCTCTTCCCAGTATTCATCGGGAAGAGGTTTTTGTTACAAGGAAAAACGTGGCGAGTAAGTCGTGCGCTACTGAAAAACGCCTTGACTCATTCAATTTCGTGTTTTACCGCGAGTTTTCTCGGTGTGTTTAGATAGCGACGAACTGGCACCTCACCTGACTCCAGCTTTTCAATAATTTTTAGCACCTCGGTCCGTCTGTACACCCGATAATTACTGATTGGGTGACGAAGCGCCGGCAATTTTCCGGCCTTATCCCAATTCCGTAAAGTCAGCTTTGAAACATTGAGTATATTCGCCGCTTCCTTAATACTTAGAAAATCTTCACTCATAAACATAAGTATACATTCATGAACATTGATAGACAATCTATCAATGTTGATAACTCCTTATGTAGTGAACCTGCACGGCAGGTCGCTGAAACATTTTTCGCCAATTCAAGGAAGAGCACTCTGTGCAACACCATGTGAAACTAATCGTGGTCGCATGAGTTTGACTCTGCCTCCGCTCACTCGCTGCAAATAGTTTTTGCCAAACTTTTACTTCATTTCTGAATACCTTGCCAGTTTGTCCTCCTTGTGTTATTTGGTGGGAAACGAAACAAAGTTATCAACATAAAATCATATCTAAAAAAGGCCTAGATTTTTATAATTATGAGCAATGAAATCAAAGAAAATTTGCGAGGCACCAGTCGCAACTCGGATAGCCGATATACCCCTCTACAATAACGTATCTCGGCAGACCTTCCTCCTCCGAACTAACGCTTTCAATCATGCATAATGACCTCTCTTTTGACGGCAGGAAATACATCTCTTCGCGCTCCGCCGCTCGGTTCACCGGATACGCAACCGACTATATCGGCCAACTTGCACGAAGCGGGAGGATTCCGGCACGAAAGGTTGGACATACGTGGTATGTTTTAGAAGAATCCATAGTTGCCCATCGCGCGCATTATGCCCTAAACGGAGTTCGCAACCATCCGGCCCAAACGCCTTTTGCTCCAGCATCTATCCAAGCGGAGAGCATTTCTACCGGCGAGTCAGTGCGATCTTCGTCAATTACGCTGGAAATACTAAAGAAAGGGCCGGCAATCAATTCGACCGAAACCTCGGCATCCTTCGCGAAGGCCAGTTCGTCAAACCTTGAACGCGTTTGCGCGGCGATAGAAAGGCAGAGCGGACGAACTCATCTTTCTATACTTCGCTACTTGTGCGCGTCCGAATTATTTTCAAAATGCGCAACGCTTATGGTTTCCGTGTCGCTGGTGTTCGGTTCCTACTCTTTTTCACAATCAGGAGAAATTCGCGGAACGGTTCACTCATTTTCGCAATTTTCCCGAGAACTCCTAAAGGGAGCGAGCGAGTTTGCCTCGTTTGCGCTCGCGCATCAAACCGCCGCGGCGGATTTTCTTTTATCGGAAGGGAAGTTATTTGCGTCGGCAAGTTCGCGGCTCAGTGGAGATTTTTTCGCGGCGGCGGGAATGGCAGCACGGAACATTTCTCGGGGTTTCGCAGAGGATGGGGAGTTCACGATGAACATACTTACAGACGGGCATGAACTTGTCGGCGCGTTTACGTCGGCTTTTTTCACTTCACTTAACGGCGTGACTGACGCGACTTTCGGAACGCTTTCAAAAATGCGGGCAAATGTCAAAGCTTCTTTTGTTGCGGAGTCGCTTTTTGATAGATTACTCACGCAGTTTAAATATACCGCCCGCGCCACCTACTCGGGCATCACATCTCTCACTGGTCGCATCCCCGCGCGAAACGCGGATGTCGCAGTCGCGCCGAAGGTAACTCCCGCGTCAAGCGCTTCTTCTCCCGTCCCCTCCTCAGCTCCGGAGGGATGGCCGACCCGCGCTACGTCGGAAGCTTCGGCGAGACGAGAGGTCGGGGTGGTGATGTCTCCTCCCACTCTCACCCCACCTCCATCCTCCCCTCTAAAGAAAAGAGGAAGTGAAGCCTCCGCCGTCATAGAGCGCACGGTGGAACGCGTCATTCAAGAACCCTCCTTCACCCAAGCCGACGTGGACAGGAAACTCGCCGTGCTCCAGGAGCGTCTCTCTTCGGACATCGCCTCCCTCCGTTTTTCGGGAGCCCAAGCGGCCCAGAGCAATACGACCTACATCAACAACGTGTACAACGCCGTCGCGGCCACCAACAATCTTGACCAAGCAAGTAACCTGAAACTCATCAATCCCACGATTACGGACGGCACCATGGCGAACACCTCCATGAGTAT
>CAYHOU010000043.1:0-5678 GCA_964358195.1 uncultured Candidatus Saccharibacteria bacterium
TTCAACCCGAGCACGTCCTGCATATCGTACAGGCCGGGCTTCTGGGTTACGACCCACTGTGCGGCGCGAAGCGCGCCGTTCGCGAACGTCTCGCGGGTGGATGCCTTGTGTGTGAGCTCCACACGTTCACCGTTCGCGGCGAAGATGACTGTGTGGTCTCCGACCACATCTCCGCCCCGGAGTGAGTGCATGCCGATTTCGATATCGGTTCGCGCGCCGACCATACCAGTGCGCCCGTTTCGGACAACCTCTCTGAGTTCTTGTCCGCGCACCTTGGCGAGGATTTCTCCGAGCGTAGTTGCGGTTCCGCTTGGCGCATCCTTTTTCAGCCGGTGGTGCATCTCCACCACTTCAAGGTCAAAGCTCGGGCCCAGAATCTCCGCCGCCTTACGTGTCAGCCAAAAGAGCGCGTTGACACCGGTTGAGTAGTTTGAGGTCCATACGATGGGAATTTGCATCTGGTGGGACTTAATTTCTGCTTTTTCGGCATCGGTGTGGCCTGTTGTGCCGATAACGAGCGCCTTTCTGCATTCTGCGCAAGTCATTGCCACCGGAGTTGTAGCTTCGTGGAAGCTGAAGTCCAAGACGACGTCGCAACCTTCCATTACCGACCACAGGTTATCCCCGATGTCAATTTCGCCGACAACTTGGAATTGTCCCGGATGCTTTCGGGCACAGGCAATGAGCATTTGCCCCATTTTGCCTTTGGAGCCGTTTATTACGATTTTTGTCATAGTGCTTTCTTGTGGTGGCCTGGCTAGCGAGGGACTATTGAGCCCTTCCTAGCCAGTCTAGGTTTTCAGTGTTTCGGCGTCAGTAAACCACAGTTGGTGAGCGTTGTACAGAGCTTCTCGCGATTCGCCTTTCCCATCGGTACGAGCGGCAAACGGTACTCCTCCTCAATCCGTCCGAGCATCGCAAGCGCCGCTTTGACTGGCCCAGGATTAGTTTCAATGAACAGGTCTTTGAACAAAGGGAAGAACCTTTCGTGGATACGAAGCGCTTCAACTGTCTTGCCTGAAGCAAAGAGGCGCACCATTTGGGTAACCTGCCTTGGTATGATGTTTGATGCGACACTAATGACGCCTCGCGCTCCGACTGCCATAAATGGCAGAGTGAGGGAATCGTCACCGCACAAAATGGCGAATTTCTTTCCGAGCGCGGCACGGAGTTGGCTGACGCGGTCTGGATTTCCGCCCGCCTCCTTAATTCCCACGATGTTCCAACAAGCATGCGCAAGACGGACAACCGTATCAACCCCGATTTCAACACCGCACCGCCCCGGAATGCTGTAGAGGATGATGGAGTGGCAAGTGGTGTTTGCGACGGTTTGGAAGTGCTGAAACAAACCTTCCTGTGTCGGTTTGTTGTAGTATGGCGCCACTTGGAGAAATCCGCGCGCGCCCACTTTTTCTGCTGCTTGAGTCAGTAGGACAGCTTCGCTGGTCGCGTTCGCTCCGGTACCCGCGAGGACTTTGATTCTTTCTCCCGCGAACTGTACCGCGAGCTCAATGACCCTGATGTGTTCCTCAAAGGAAAGGGTCGGCGATTCGCCCGTCGTCCCAACCGGTACGATGCCATCAACTCCTCCGGCGATTTGGGCTTCAATAAGACATTTTAGTGCTGCTTCGTCCACGTTGCCCTTTTTGAACGGGGTAACGATAGCGGTGTACGTTCCGCCAAAACCTTCTTCAAGTCTGCGATTCTTCACTTTTCCCCAATCTCTTGGATGACTACACATATGTTTATTCCTTTCGTTGCACTGCACTCTTCCGTCCTGTTTAGGGACGAAAGTGGACACCTCTTTTGAATAGGTTAGGGAGTCCTGTTTTTTGGTTCGTCGTTCTTCGGGAACGACCTCTTGATGTCAAAGTACTCTTTGGCACAATGTGTATTCCTTTGAGTGGAATAGGCTTTGTGCTTGCACCGAAGAGACTTTGCACCAACGAAAACCGCCTTCGTAAGAAGGCGGTTTCAGTTCGGTCTAAAGATGAAATGTATATCTTTACGCGCGAAAAACAGCCTTCTCTATCAAGGTCTTCTTCACGCTCTTCTTGGAAACGGTAAATCGTGTTTGCATAGGTATGTTTTGATAGTAGCAAAGGTGGATATCTTGTCAAGCGTATGGAGCGTAACTCTCCACACCTCCCCTAGTGGAACGGCCATGTCATAGCGTCATTGCGAGGAATGAGGCGAAGCGAAATAACGAAGCAATCCAGACGATGCGGCTCTCCCACTGGATTGCTTCCTGCCGCGCAAGGCCTCGCAGTCGCAATGACAGATGTGGAGAGTTGCCCCCATGTGGTACTATGATACGCATTCTTTGAATCAATCTCTATGGACGAACAGTGCTATACCATTGAAGCCATTATTCCTGTTGACGCGAACGAAAACGACATACTGGAACGTGCGGCCTCGTTACAGTACCTTGCGGACTTTGGCACCGCGGAAGTACTTGTCGGAGAAGCCAAGAAAAGGGGACTTCGCCTGCTTCCTGCGGCCAAATTTGAGAGCATTCCCGGCAAGGGAGCAAAGGCCGTTATTGACGGAATGGAGGTACGGGTGGGCAGTCCGAAGTTTCTTGTTGAGGAGCGCATTGCCGTACCGATTTCGTTCGCCGAAGTGATACAGGCGCATTCCCGTGCGGGAAAAACTGTCATAGTGGTTCTCTCGGGCAGAAGTCTTTCCGGCGCGATTGTACTCTCTCTTTCCGCGGAGCAAAAAACGATTAAAACAGACATACCCGTACAGAAACAGCCGTTCCTTAGAGGATTTTTTACAAAAGTCTTTGGAATTGCGCAACAGAGAAAGGTGCGATAGTATACGGTTATGCGACTTCTTTCTCTCGTTATTCTCATAGGTTTTATTTCACTTTCCGTTTTTGGCGTACTCGGCATGCTAAATAGCGGAATGCAGGAAGGAAACCCATGTCTCGCGTCTCTCGCACAGAATGGCGCGTGTCCGCCTCCCGAACACACATTCGCTTCGGCTTCATTTCATGCGAACGCTCTGAAAGTGTTTTCAACCGCGTTTCTTTCTCTTGCCATTTCACTCGCGATTCTCTTTACGGGTTTTTTCACTCTTTTGCTTCAAGAAACACGCTCCGTGGTGAACACGTTTACGCGCAACATACGGGAGGCTGTTTCGGAGTTCTTGGCGTTACAAAAATTACAGCCCGCGCTCGCGCGGTTTGAACACAGTCCTGTTTCCGTATAAGTAGCGGCACGTACGCGTTTCCACAACGCGCTCTTTGTGCCACAATGCCCACTCTCGCTGTGAGAGTGCTTTGTTTTGTTCGCTCGTCATCTCGTAACAAGAAATTATGTCACGAAAAGTACTCATCTTGCTCGGTCTTGCCATACTCTGTGTCGGCGGGTTGCTCCTGCTCCGGTATTCGTCCGTGGGAGCAGTCCTTTTCTCCGGTATGAGTGGGGAAGGTACGTGGCTCTTTCCACTTGTCGCGGTCTCGGCGCTCCTAGACAGCATCAACCCCTGCGCGTTCTCGGTACTTCTCGTTACCATCGCGTTTCTCTTTAGTCTCGGGAAACCAAGAAAGGAAGTACTTCTGCTCGGCGGAAGCTATATCGCCGGACTGTACATCGCGTACTTTCTCATCGGACTCGGTATCCTCAAAGCGCTTCATATCTTCGGCGTCCCGCATTTTATGGGGCGTCTCGGCGCGGCCGCGGTCATTATCTTTGGTATTCTCAATCTCTTGGGGTATTTCTTCCCGACGATAAACTGGCTTCCGGGGATTCCGAAAGAATTGCATCAGAAAATGGCAAAACTCTTGGAGAGAGTGTCATTGCCGGGGGTATTTCTGGTCGGCATTCTTGTCGCGCTCTGCGAATTCCCATGTACCGGAGGCCCCTACCTTATGATTCTCGGACTCTTGCATGACAGCGCGACCTATCTGTCCGGTTTCGGCTACCTTGTCCTCTATAATCTACTGTTCGTTTCCCCTCTCGTTCTTATCCTACTTGTCGCGTCACATAAAGAACTCCTGGAAAAAGTGGACACGTGGCGGAAAACGGAAACCAAAAAGATGAAATTAGGAGTCGGTATCGCAATGGTGGTGCTCGGGATTATTATTTTATTCTTCATTTAGTTAGCATATCCCCCACTTTTAATTTCCCAAGGTTCAACCTTGAATCGGAAAGAAGGTTGAACCTTAACCCCGAAATTAAAAGTGGGGGATTGCGACACTACGAATGTCGCTCATGCGAATAAAAGACTATGAAACCACAGGAACAAAATATCAAAACCTTTCTCGCACGAATAGAAAAGATGAAAGCAAACGGGGGTGTTGACCTTTCCGCCGCGGAAGACCTTTCACTCGCGGTGATGAATCTCATTTCTCTTGAGGAACATTTTTTCTTCACGGGAGCGAAGACAAAAGACCCTTCGTACTATGATGTGTCGGGTGAAATCCGGAGTATGCGAACCCGTCTTATGGAAGGACTTGTAGAGAAGCATGAAGGCGAAACGTGGTGCTCCACGAAACACCTCCTCTCGGCGACCATGCGTCTTATTGAGACCGGCAACCGCTATATTGCAAGCGGTAATAAGAAAAAAGCGGAAGGATTGTTCGCCGACGCGTACCGCCTGTACACCATTTTCTGGGCGCTCAAAACGAAACTTGTATCGGCAAGCGCGCTTGCCGCGGAAGGAAAGAAAGCGAAAGAGGAAAGCTGGTCGCTTGAACAATTGGTGAATAAATTAGCGGATTGTTGTGACGAACACTAACGCAAAACCTTTTTGTCTTACCTCTCCCCCTTTCAAAGGGGGAGATGGAGAGGGGGTAGTGCGATACGTCAAGTTTATTACCACCCCTCATTCCCCTCCTTGGAAAGGAGGGGAGGAGTAGGACTCAAGAGATTTTCCAACACCTAATCTTAAATAAGACAGCAACTATGAAAAAGAGTCTTATCGTCAGTTCAGTCATTATTGTGCTTGGTGCTACGGTCAGTTGGTTTATCTTTTTCCGCGTTGGTCTGCGTGAGGTCGGCGTAGGTTTGCGATATGACGGATTCGCGCAGTGTCTCGCGCAAAAGGGCTTCACTATGTACGGCGCGTACTGGTGTCCGCACTGCCAGAGGGAAAAAGCGGCATTCGGCGACTCGTTCACATATGTGCCATACGTGGAATGTACCGAAGAGCCGGGAACGGCGCAGTGTACCGCCGCCGGCATCAAAGGCTATCCCACATGGCTCGCCGCGGACGGCAGACGGTTTGAAGGAGAGCAAGGTCTTGAGAAACTTTCGGAAGCGAGTTCCTGTCCGCTTCCGGAAGTGATTCCCGCTCATGAATATGGATATTGACACTACGGCTGTGTTTGTGTTATCTTATTTTCAGCACTTTGAAAGCATTTGCGAATTTCGCCACAGCAGAAAGTGGCTTCCGCCAGCTGGCGGATAAGGCCATTTTCCGCTGTGGCGAAGCTATGTAGCCGAGCCGGTCCACTGGACAAACAGCAATACAGAAAACCCTTACTGGCATATCCGAGGTCTGCAGAAAGCGGATGAGGGGTGTGTCGAAGGAGACATTAATGAACAAAAAAACTAAGCCGCAGATAAGTGCGGCTATGACAGCGGCGGGGAGACTCACAGCGCACTGGGCGCTCATCGACCAGAAAGTTATCGCACTCGGTGGACAGCCTGAAGACTTGTATCTTCTTG
>CAYHOU010000044.1:0-5603 GCA_964358195.1 uncultured Candidatus Saccharibacteria bacterium
TTGGGAATCTGACAAGCCAACTACTTGTGAACATCTACATGAACGAGTTTGACCAGTTCGTGAAGCACAGGCTCAAAGCGAAATACTATATTCGGTATGCGGACGATTTTGTTCTGTTCTCGCCCGACAAAAAGGAGTTGGAGGGATTACTTCGGGAGATACAGCGCTTTTTGAGTGAACGATTGAAGGTATCGCTTCATCCCGACAAAGTCTTCATCAAAACACTCGCCTCCGGCGCTGATTTCCTCGGTTGGGTGCATTTCCCCGACCACCGTGTACTTCGGACAAGTACGAAAAGGAGAATGCTCGCACGAGTAGATGAACACAATGTGAGTTCCTATCTTGGACTATGTACACACGGCAACGCGCATAAGCTCTCGGAACAAGTTAACAACATTAGGACTTACGCAGAAATGCATTTTAGGGTGTCATTCCCGCGTAGGCGGGAATCCAGACCGTGGAAATAAGCCAGATTCTGGATCCCCTATTAGTCTACGACTACTCCGCTACTGCTCCGTCGCGAGGATGACAGAAAGGGGGTCATTTGCGTAAGTCCTAAACATATCAAAATTGGTTATCAAGTTTGTAGCAACTAGCGATATGACAGTGGATGCGCCTCACCGATTCTAACGGTATACTAGAGACACAAGTGTCTCATTATCATTATAGGTAATATGTATGCAATCTACTACAAAGGCGGAGTGGATACTCAGTATCGCCGTTGCCGGTGAGTTTATCGGGCATGGCGTGTTCGCGCTTCAGCAAAAAGCGGGTTGGATTAAGTACTTTGAGGCCGTCGGGTATAGTTCGGAGCAGGCGCTGACGCTCATGCCTTTTATCGGAGTGATGGACATTGCGCTTGCGCTTCTTGTTCTCATAAGACCCGTGCGGCTCGCACTTCTGTGGATGGCGTTTTGGGGACTCTGGACGGCGCTTATCCGCTGGCCTATCGGGCCCGACCCCGTGTGGGATTTTGTGGAACGATGGGCGAATTGGGGCGCGCCACTCGCGCTGCTCTTCCTTGTCGGTTGGCCGAGAACTGTTCGCGAGTGGTTTAAATAATCATCTTAGGACTTACGCAGTTTTTGTCATTCCCGTGGAAACGGGAATCCAGAGTATGTAGTATATCCCTGGATTCCCGCCTACGCGGGAATGACAGACGGGAAATAGTGAGGAAAATCGGAAATGCGTAAGTCCTACATCTGTAAATTGAAAAGCGGCACCGCAGGGCGTTAGACCCTGCAGGCCGCCCCGACCTCCCTGCGCGACCAAGCGACCAAGCGCAGGAGCGTAGTGGAATAGTCAGCTTGCAGTCGTAGACTGTAGACTGGGTATCCCCATTCGCAGGTATTCGCAGATTCGTATCATAGACTGATTAGTATTCATGACACACGTTGCAATTATCGGTGCCGGAGCAATAGGGCAGGCGCTCGCCCACATTCTGGACAGGAACACAGAAAACAAGCTGGCTCTGTTTGATAAAGACCCGGCGAAGATTACTCGCGCGGCCCTCCCACTTCCGGAAGTGGTGCAGGACGCGGAGGTCATCTTCATGTGCGTTCCTTCGTGGGCGATGCGAGACGCCCTTGTTGAAATGAAAACACATGCGCGGAAGGAAGCCATCATCGTATCCCTCGCGAAAGGCCTTGAAAGCGCGCATAAAAAGACCATGGACCAACTTCTTACCGAATGTTTGCCGTTACACCGGATTGCCTTACTTGGCGGCCCTATGCTTGCCTCGGAGTTTATCTCCGGACTTTCGGGTGTCGGTTGTCTCGCGACGGAGTACAGTGAAGTCGCGGAGCGGATACGTCGCCTTTTTTCCGGCACGCTCCTTTCGCTTGAGACGACTCTGGATGTACGCGGAGTCGCACTTTCCGGCGTGCTCAAAAATATTTACGCACTCGGTATCGGTATCGCGCAGGGTATTTCGTGGGGCAACAATCAAAAAGGCTGGTATGTGCGTGAAGCCCTCGCCGAAATGGCCACAATCGTTGAGCAACTGGGAGGGAATCGTGAGACCGCCTATTCGCTCGCGGGTGTCGGCGACCTTGTCGCGACCGGCTTTAGCGGATTTTCACGGAACAGCCGCTCCGGAGAGGAAATCGCCCATACAGGCATCTGTAACATACAGAGCGAAGGGTGTGCCTCACTGCCGTTCCTACTTCACCTGCTTCCCGGCGACCGAAGCGCGTTTCCCATACTCCATGGGTTGGAACGCATTATTGTAGATGGAAAAGATGCCAAAGAAATATTCACGAAACTTATAAGATAGACATACGAAACTGCGAAATATACTGTAAATTACGAAACTGGCGAATTAACCCACCTCTGTCATTCCTGCGAAAGCAGGAATCCAGAAAATACAACCAGAAACCTGGATTCCAGCTTTCGCTGGAATGACAAGACAAAGAGTCTTGTGATTCACAAAAATATACGAATATACAAATGACTATGAATGAGAAGAATTTTTCAGGTACGGACAACGAAATGAAAAAGGCAACTCTTGTATTGGATGTCGGTACCACCGGCGAGAAGGCCTTTGTATTTGGGAAAGATGAACGGGTGCTCGCGCGCCGCCGAGCCGCTCGGGAAATTTTTTCCGGAAAAAGAATGGGTAGAGCAGGACCCGTTTGAAATATGTTCGGTATCAAAGAAAGTGCTTCAGGAAGCATTGTCGGAAAGCGGCGTGGACACGGACGACGTCACAGGGTTTGGCATTGCGAACCAGCGCGAGACGACAATTCTGTGGGACCGCGTCACCGGAAAGCCTGTGTATCCGGCGATTGTATGGGAAGACAAACGGACCAAGGTGGCCTGCGAAAACCTCGCGCGAACGCACGGAGAATTGATTCTGAAAAAAACGGGACTTCAGGTGGACTCGTATTTTTCCGCTTCCAAAATCGCGTGGATACTTGATACTGTTTCCGGAGCGCGAAAACGGGCGGAGGCCGGAGAGCTTTGCTTCGGCACGGTTGATTCGTGGCTTTTATGGCAATTCGGAGAAGGGCCCGAACAACTTTTGTCAAACAAAATTTGCACGGGCGAGCATCCACACCTAACGGACATCACCAACGCCTCGCGGACGCTTCTTTTCAATATACACACGAAACAATGGGACGAAGAATTACTCTCGCTTTTTCATATTCCACGGGAGCTACTTCCGGAAGTGCAGCCGTCGGCATCGGACTTTGGAAATCTTTCACCTGAACTTTTTGGGAGCAGTATTTCAATCCGCGCTGTCGCGGGCGACCAGCAGGCGAGTTTGTTCGCGGCGGGGAGCGATATAGGAACGACGAAAATCACTTTCGGAACCGGTATTTTCATTATGCAAATAGTGGGAGAAGATTTTCAAACACACGCTCCGTTCTTTACCACGCTCACTGCGGGAAAAGACGGAGAAGCACGCTTCGCTGTTGAAGCGAAAATAGAGTCATGTGCCGAGTGCGTAACGCCGCTCATCGGACATCAGTCTGAATTAGATGCACTCCTGGACGGTTTTGCGGCCGAGGTGGCACATTTCGTCGGGGAACTCCCGATTCGCCCGAAGGAACTCGTGATTGATGGCGGAGTCACCCAAGCCCCGCATCTTAAAGTCGCGATAGAGCGTGCCACAGGGCTTCCCACCCGGCAGCACGGCATTTTTGACGGCACCGCGCTCGGCATCGCTCGGCTTTTGAACGCCTAGCCCGCATGAGGACTTACACTTACGCATCGTCATCTCCATTCTCCCCTAATAAGGGGAGCACACGCCGTCTGCGGCGGGAGGGGTGTGCAGAAGTGAAACTCCTACGGTGGCTGTAGGAATGTAACTTCTACAAAACAGAAAATGCCAAGCGAGGGGATACTTCTCCACATCAAAACGGCTCAACGGGAGTACCCGTTGAGCCGTTTCGCCTTCTCGCCCCGGACCCGCCGCATCCGCCCGCCACGTTGACTTCGCCAACTCCCGCGCATACACTTTTGTCATGCTGAAACCAGGATTTCTTCAAAAGCTTTCGGATTGGGTGTCGGAACAAACGGCAAGAGACGAAGCGGTTATGGAGAAAGCCACAAAGAAGTTCGGCTCGCTCTGTCTATCAGAAAAAGCGGATGAGCCGGAGAAAGTCGGCGCTCTCTTCTCCGAGTGGCTCGTGTTTGATTATAGGCAGGACATATTCGGCGGCCGCACCGGCCTCCAATTTTTCACGGAACAGAATCCGCTTGCCTTGCATGGTGAGGAACTCCGCGCGTACAAGGATATGCTCGGCTTTGAAGTCGGGCTGTTTGAGGTCAAGACTATTGAACGGGGGAAAGGCGTTACACTTACCTCAATTGCTTCAGGGAACGAGCAATTCGTGCATGATGTAAGCGCTAGTCTCTCGCTTCGCGGCGGCGAAACAGTATGGGTGCGCATTGCGTCTGTCGGCGGGCTGTATCACAGCGTCGGGTCTCTCTTTTTCGTTCTGCCGATACATGTGAGGCCGGGTATGCAAGAAACGATAGCGGGCTGGAAACGAAACTCATTCAATGCGCGGGATGCGGCTCGGTTGATTTTTGACAACGGAAAACGCGGAACGGCTACGGAAGCGTCGGGTGCGAAGCAACCCTCACTCAAGAAAGCGGAGAGAAGATTAACGGATGCTCTTGCGCGCTGCGGCATGGACACTTTCTTTTCGCTCCGTACGTTCAAACGGTGGGTCACCAATGAGGAAAAGTTTGACCTCTTTTTCGCTTCTCGCGCTTTGTTTTTCCTTGCTCCCGAAGGAACGACCGAAGCCGATGGCACCGAACTCGCAGAGGCCGCAACAGACCTCGCGAATCTGCTTCCGCGAAAGAAACTTGGTGGAGCATCTCCTAGGGAGTATCGAATGAAAGAGGAGAACGGAGAAGCGCAATTTCAACTGGATACGCTCAGCCGCGATACCTACGCGGACTTCAATGAGAAGGCATTGCAGCACATGCGGGAAGGAGCGTATGAAGATGCCTACCACACATACGAGCGGCTTATGCAAAAACTGCTCGATGAGCGCACGCCGTTTTTCTCCGTATTCCGAGACTATGCGAACGCCGCCATCTGTTGTTTCCACGCGCATGGCGACCTAGAAAAACTCGGCCAACCGCTCATGGACGCGGCGCTTCGCATCAATCCGCTCTACGATTTCGGTCTCGATATGCAAAAGTACTATGGCCTTCGGTCAAAAGATATCTCCCGCCTACCGAAAAAGGACCGGGCGCTTGCAAAGCTCCTGTTTCCGCTCATGGGGCGGCTTGGGGAGAGCGCGTATCGCAAGACGCCGTTCCGAAAATATGAGCGATTTCTCACCGAATGTGGCATCTCGCTCGCATACAAGACCCAAACGAAACCGACCGTGTTCGCGACCGATGCACAGGGAAGGGCGATAAAAATCGGCCGCAACGACCCCTGTCCCTGTGGGAGCGGCAAAAAGTGGAAGAAATGCTGTGGCAAATAAAAAATACAATACACTTGCGCTATGCTACAAAGGAGGTATCATTTTCTTGTCGCCTGATATGGTATGCTTGCCGCCCCCGTATGCGGTCTGAAGTAATTCTCCCTATCTCCCCTAATAAGGGGAGCACACGAGTCTGCGAGTGGAGGGGTG
>CAYHOU010000045.1:0-5534 GCA_964358195.1 uncultured Candidatus Saccharibacteria bacterium
ATGAACTCCCAAAAGGTTTCGTTGATTTGTGGTCCGGCAAGTCCTATAAGCTATCGGCTAAAAGCCCCGCCCGTACCGATACGGCACGTTCGGGCGGGTATAAGCTCTTTATCTTCGGTGGTAGTTTGGGCGGTCCCGCCGCGATTCTCTGCTCGCGCGACCCGCGCGTGACGAAGGCCGTCGCCTTCGCGCCGGTCATTGACTGGGAAGCCCCCTCAAAAGAAGAGCCGATGGACAAACTCGGCGCGTTTATCCCGAAAGGTTTTGGCAACTGCTACCGCTTTTCTCAGAAAAATTGGAATCGCTTGAGCCACAATGAGTTCTATAGTCCGATTTCTCTTCTTTCCTCTCCCCCTCTTCAGAGGGGGAGTGCCGAGTCTGCGAGGCGAGGGGGTGGAGGCGGAGTGGTGGGACAAGTTTTCGACGGCAAAAAACTGCTCCTTATCCACGCCAAAGACGATCGCTCTGTCTCCTATTCGTACACCAAAAAATTCGCCGAGGAAACCGGCTCCAAACTTATCACCCTCCGAACCGGCGGCCATTTCGGCTTTTCAAAATCCATTGAGTCTGCCGTGTATAAACACATTAAGAAATTCCTCTCCAAGTAGTTTTAGCAAAGATGCCACGGTCGTGGCATCTTTGCTAAATTGCTTCCGCATCCTCAATGCAAAAATTACCAATACGAGTACGCCGAAGTCCCGCGAGGGTTGCGGGGATGCCGAGACGGCGACCGAACTCTTCGGCAAGACTGCGGATGTAGGTGCCGGAGGAGACGGAGAAGCGGGTTGAAACCAACCACCCCTCAATCCCCTCCTTGGAAAGGAGGGGAGGAAATCCCTCACCCTCCGGGTCCCCTCCCTTTTTCAAAGGGAGAATTTTAAGACCAAGAAACTCCACCGCGGTAATCTCCATCGTCTTTATCGGCGTATCCACGACCTCTCCCCTTCTCGCTTTTTTGTACAGCGCTTCCCCACCCTGTTTAATCGCCGAGTAGGCTGGAACCGGTAGCTCCAATTTCCCTACCATACTTTGCAACGTCTTCTTTATTTCTTCTTTTGAGATTTCGGAAATTAAATCATTATTTGGAAATTGGTCATTGGAAATTGGTAATTCTCGGCCAGTGGTATCTCCCGTATCGGTATGAATACCTAAAAGTATCTCGGCTTCATATGTTTTCGGCAATTTTAAGTATTGGCCGAGGTTCTTCGTCCCCTCTCCAACGCCGATTATCATAAGCCCAGTCGCCATCGGGTCCAGCGTCCCCGCGTGTCCGATTTTCCGAATGCCGAGCTCTTTCCGCAGTATCCGAATACAATCAAACGAGGTAATACCCTTTGGTTTGTCAATAAGTAGGATTTCCTGCATACTTACTTCATACTATTAATCACCAATAACCAAGATACAATCACCAAACAATACTCAAATTCAAAAGACCAAATCTTCGTTGAGTTTTGTCGATTGTGATTTTGTTTGGAGCTTGATGTTTGGTGATTGGTTATTATTCTTATGTCCCGCATAGACCGATTGGAATTTAAAAAAGTGTTGTACAAACTCCGTGAAAGCGGTTCGTTTTCAAATCATGAGATAGACGAGATTGAAAACGTCTTTTACGGCAGTTTGCACGAAAGCGGTCCGTCAGCAGGTATTAGCTCCTCGGAACTAGAGAAAGGCTTGGACTATTTGAAACGACATCCCGAAAATCACCATTTGTCTCACGATGAAATCAAGAAACTGGAAGAGGTGTTGAAGCATTATCTCTAGGAGGAGGTTAGGGCTAGGAAGCCGGTTTGGTTATAGGGTTATGGTTAGGGATTACCTAGCCTGTGCTCTTAACCCATTCTGGCATCTTAACCTTAACCTTTTTTCTCTCCTCGGATAGTCCGTACTGCCCGAACCGCCTTTTTGAGATGTCTGACCCCGAAAAATCCGGCTATGCCGAGCGCGAGGAGCATCAGTTTGGTTTGCAACTTCGTGCCCGATACCGCGGCAACGGAGAATTGAAAGGCGTTGGAGCCCGACGCGGCAATGGAAAAATTTGAAAATACATCGCGAACCGACACAAAGACCGTTATCAAAAACGCGGCAATGACAATAATCACGCAATCAAAAACAAGCGGAGAGAAATTCCGAACCATAAACAGGAAGTACACGCGACGCATTATTCGCTGTTTGAGTGTCCGCTTCGTAGAGTTTTGTACAATAAGTTCGTCCTGCATAGTTAGTGACTGAGCGGGCTTCGCTCTTTTCGCTTCTCCATTATTTCTTTCAACTCCTGTTTTGCCCGATGCACCCGCGCGCGCACCGCTCCTTCAGAAATACCCATGAGTTTCGCGACAGCCGCGTGGGGCTTCCCTTCTATAAAATGCAACCGCATAGGTTCCGCGAGCCCTTCGGAGAGTTCCTTAAGTAGCGACTCAACCTCGTCGCGGTTGAGTTCCTGTTCTCGTCGTTCTTTCGCTCCGCGGTCCGCTACCAACTCCTGCAGTTCGGGGTCCAGGTCGGCGAGGAAATTCGCGTCTCCCTTCTTCTTTTTATACGCGGTATAGCAGGTATTCACGAGGATGCGATATCCCCATGACTTGAATCCGGCACCGGGTTGCGGCTGAAATCTCCGCGCGTTCTTGTAAATCTTCACGAATGCATCCTGCACGGCGTCTTGCGCCGCTTCCTTGGTACCCAAAATATAGTATGCCTTGCGCAAAAAGGCCTCTTCATACCGGTCAAGAAGCTTTTCAAAAAGGTGAGGGTTATCAAATGAACGCTCCAAGAGCTCTTCATCCGACAGACTCGCGACAAGGTCCTTCTTCGTTTTTTCGTCATCCAGAAGCATACAAAAATGAGGCGTTCATTCTTTGCCTTGTTCTCAATAGTACTCACCTTTTCCATTTACTGCAACTGAAAACATAACGGCTTCGTTATGTTTTCATCCCCGCGCAGGCGGGGACCCAGTGCAATGTAGGCGTTACGCATTTGCTTTAGGACGCGTCCCCACATTGGAGCAGTAGTGAAATAGTCGTAGACTGCGGAATAGTCAGCTTGCAGTCGTAGACTGTAGACTAAGGCGGTGATCCAAACGTCTTCGTTACGAATTCACCCCTGCGAAAGCAGTGGCCTAGAGCATATCTTCATTTCTGGGTCCCCGCTTTCGTGGGGACGACTTGCTGTGCAAGTCGCTTGTCCACACCACGCCCTTTGCCGCACGCATTGCGCATGAGATAATAAAGTAAATACACCGGAACTTTGCTACCTGCCTGCGGTAGGCAGGCGGCAAGGCAACGGTCAAAAGGTCGAGTTCATTGCACCACCTTTAACTATATATCCATTATTATGCGAAATGTCTCATCGGGATTCCGCCACCTTGTGCCGATTCTCATCATTCTCCTCGCCCTCACGTTCCTGCTCAAATCCATGAATATGCTGTCTGCTCCGGTTGTGAGTGTCCTCTGGCCAATACTCCTCGGGCTCATCGGCATCGTAAAACTAGAAGAAGCGAGCTAGCACTCAATAGAAAACACCCCTCTCGGGGTGTTTTTCTTTTCCGCGTCAGTTCCGTGTTGGCTTCGTTCCGTGTTGCTTCCGCGGTCTTTAAAAGCTTCTGCGGTCTTCGCCGCCGCGTTCGCTTCCGCGGTCAAATCGGCGAGGAGGTCGCTCGGCCATCGGCCGTGCCTCATTGACGCGAAGTTTCCTTCCGTCAAGGTCCTTGCCGTTCCACATTTCAATGGCCTTGGCCGCATCGGCCTCTTCCATCTCCACGAAACCGAAACCGCGCGAGCGGCCGCTCATCCTGTCGCTCAGCACTGTCGCGGATACGACTGTCCCGGATTGGGCAAAAGCGTCGCGCAAACTGTCGTTCGTCGTGTTGTACGACAGGTTGCCGACGTATAGCTTGGTTGCCATGTATTGAGAATACTATCCTTTTAATTCGTCTCCCGACCTCGGCCGTCCCCCACTTTTGATTTTGAAAAAATCAAAAGTGGGGGATTAGGCCCAACTTCTCAATACGGCTACACCTTCCGGTTCACCCGTTTCCACCTTGGGCGGATTCGGGCAAGCCTCCTTGAGAAAAAAGACCCAGCTACTATATACAAAACACACCAAAAACACAATGAGGAGGGGGGGTGCTTTTGCACCCCCCCCTGACTGTGCGGGTGAGTTTTAGTCGTCATTTTTCGTCCACACAGTGTAACCATCTTCATCCGTGCTCTTGGTATAGCCCGAAGGGCCAGTGGGGGGGGATACGAAATCCCTAACAATTTCCTTTACTGAATCCACCCACCTTTCCGCTTCGCACTTTCCGTCATTTTCGTCATCGGCCATTTTACTCACCGCCTTTCCGGTCCAGAATTTGCACGAGGTGCTTTGCATTGAACCGAAATAACTATGGCACAGTGTGGAAAAATAATCAACGTGTTGCGTGCGTTCGTTAGTGTTGTGGAAGTTCTTGTTTTCCCCTAGAATAGCCGTATGCCAGAACCAACAAAAAGACTCTCCACCGAGCCGTACAAAGGCGTGCGGGATTTCTATCCCGAAGATTTGGCGATACAGAATCACATTTGGAAAATGTGCCGTACCGCCGTGGAGCGCTTCGGATTTGAAGAGTACAACGCTTCCCCGCTTGAGCCCTCGGAACTCTATAAGAGCAAAACGAGCGAGGAAATCGTAAACGAGCAGACCTATACGTTCACCGACCGCGGTGAACGCGAAGTGACACTCCGGCCCGAAATGACGCCCACGGTGGCGCGAATGGTCGCGGCACGGCGAAAGACTTTGTACTTCCCCGTGCGCTGGTACTCCATCGGAAATATGTTCCGGTATGAACGTCCGCAAAAGGGACGCTTGCGGGAGCACTATCAGCTGAATGTGGATATATTCGGAATTGCCACCGTTGACGCGGAAACGGAGGCAATACAGGTCGCGTATGAAATTATGCGCGAGTTCGGTATGGACGATAGAAATTTTGAAATCCGGATAAACAGCCGGAAAGTAATGAACTATATTATTGGCACGCTTCTCGGGCAATCCGGCGAAGCCTCGCGAAAAACCGCGGGACTCATTGACCGCCGCGCCAAGATGGAAAAGGAAGCGTTTGACGCCGCCTTAAGTGAACATCTCGGTGAAAAGGACGTGTTGCTCCTTACCCTGCTTAATTCACAAAATTTTGAAGAATTTATTTCGCATCTTCCGAAAGAAAAGGAGCTTGAGACGGCACTCATAGAAATCAAAACGTTGACGGAGGCACTCGGCGCGCTCGGTATTACCAATGTCGTCTTTGACCAGACGCTCATGCGCGGTTTTGACTACTACACCGGCATCGTCTTTGAGGTATTTGATAAGCACCCCAACAACTCTCGTTCGGTTTTTGGCGGCGGACGGTACGACAACCTGCTCGAACTCTTCGGCGTGGAACCAATACCAACGGTCGGCTTCGCCATGGGAGACGTCACGATGCGCGATGTGCTTCAAACATACGACTTGCTCCCCAAAATGTTTCCGCCTTCGGCCGAACTGTATCTTTCGGCGATGGATAAGGACTA
>CAYHOU010000046.1:0-5494 GCA_964358195.1 uncultured Candidatus Saccharibacteria bacterium
TGATTAAGGCGAGTGAGGAGATAAAATCAGCGTAAGAAGTTGTATTCATAAGGACGAGATGGGCGCAGTAGGAATCGAACCAGTGACCTTGCTTGCCCACCTAAATTTTGGACAAGACTTGTGGACGATACTGGGTTCGAACCAGTGACCTTGCGAATGTGAATCGCACGCTCTAACCAACTGAGCTAATCGTCCAAATTTTGTTCGGGTGAATAAATCACACGCTCTAACCAACTGAGCTAAACACGCGTAGAGATACTATAGCAGGATTTTCTTAGAAAAAAAGCTGCCATGAGAATTCTCATCTTCCAACACGTCCCGCACGAATCGCCGGGGTATATCGCGGACTACGCGAAGGAGAAGGGAATCACCCTTACCGTGCTGGAGCTGTGGAAGCCTTACACGATGCCGGATGTACGGGAGTTTGACGCGCTTATCGTGCTGGGCGGGCCGATGGGTGTCTATGACGATTATCCGTCAAAGGAAGATGAATTGCGGGTGATTCGGGAAAATATCGGAAAGCTCCCGACACTCGGCATCTGTCTTGGGAGCCAGTTGCTTGCTCACGCACTCGGCGCGAAAGTGTACAAGAATATGAAGGAATCCTTAATCGTTAATCCTTCATCCTTAACTGAAGAAAAGATGCTGAAACGGGCGAAGGAAATCGGATACTATGATATTGACCTAACCAAAGAGGGAAGTGAGTCACCGTTATTTAGAAAGTTTTCCTCGCCGTTTAAAGTTTTGCAGTGGCACGGCGACGCGTTTGACCTGCCGAAAGGAGCGACGTTGCTCGCTTCTTCGCCACTGTGTATCAATCAGGCATTTTCGTACAAGAGCGCGTACGGAACTCTCTTCCACACCGAATTCACGGTGGATATGGTGAAAAATCTAGCGGAGATTGACCGAAAGTGGACGCACGAAGATTTTAATTTGGACGAACAAAAACTTCTGGCGGAAGCCGAAGCACTCGCTCCATTTATGAGGAGCCAGTGCTTCCGAGTATTGGATAACTTTCTCGCTTCATAGGGGAAGTCGCCAAAGCCTATAGGCTAATTCGCACGAATTAGCCTATATACAGAGGATATATCTTATGATTATCTTATAGGATGCTCAAACGGTTCATTTTCCCAGTCGTCTTGTTGAGTGTCGCGGGAGTCGGTATCTATTTTGTCATGTCTTCCGAAAGGCATTTTCTCGTGGAGAACAAGGCTGCACTTTCGGTCGCCATAACGGAGCCGCCTCAAGAGGTGCGTATGGTTTTTGTCGGGGACATTATGCTCTCGCGTAAAGTGGGGGAGCTTATGGCGGCTAAAAAAGATACCGCGTTTCCGTTCGCTTCTACCACCGAACTTATCAGTTCGGCCGATATCGCGTTTGCTAATTTGGAAAGCCCTGTTTCCACGGGCGGAATACGTTCGGGCAGTATCTACTCGTTTCGTGCAAACCCGAAGGCGCTGGAAGACGTAAAGCTTGCCGGTTTTGATGTCGTTTCAATCGCCAATAACCATATCTGGGATTACGGGAAGCAAGCGTTTTTGGATACGCTTGCGCATCTCTCCGAAAGTGGAATCGCGGCGGTTGGCGGAGGAGCGAATTATGGAGAAGCGCACGCACCCGGGATTTTTTCGGTAGGGAAGACCAATATCGCGTTCCTCGCGTATACCAATCTGCTTCCCGCTTCGCTTGGACGAGCAAGTTCAACTCCGGCAATCGCACGCTATGATGACGATATTTTGAAAATCGACATTGCGCTCGCCAAAGAGCTTTCCAATTTTGTAATTGTGTCATTCCATTGGGGAGAGGAATACCAGACGAAACACAACAAAGAGCAGGAGCGGGTAGCCCATCTTGCCATTGACGCCGGAGCGAACCTAGTCGTCGGACATCACCCACACGTCGTGCAGGAAGTGGAAGAATACAATGGCGGGACAATCGCCTACAGCCTCGGCAATTTCGTCTTTGACCAGAATTTCTCGGAAGATACCAAACAAGGACTCGTTTTGCTTGTGACGCTTCGGAACAACAAAATCACCGACGTCACCAAAAAGCAAATCGCCTTTACTGACGACTATCAGCCGTATGTGGTGGACGATTCGGTTACCGAATAGATCTCATGCTATATAGGCTAATTCGCGCGAATTAGCCTATAAGGGAGGAAAGTCTTTATTGCTCAATTGGTAAAATCTGCTACTATTCCGGAGTACACGGGATGTAGTATAACGGTAGTATCTACGATTCGGGTTCGTAGGGTCCGAGTTCAAATCTCGGCATCCCGAAAGATTAATTTAGTAGCATCACCAAATGATAACCAAAGAAGATTTAGAGGAGTGGCGGAGAGATATAAATTGGCAGATCAGACTCACCAGGAGTCATAGGTTATCAGAATAGGAAATCACTATATGTCGTCACCATCATGAAAAACAGATTTTTGGTACTGGCGGCGGGGGTTGGAGCACTCGTGGCGGCGGGGGTGTTTTCGCAGACGGTGAGGGAACCAGGCGGCGACCTCACTGCGGGCGCGGGGAACGCGGGGAAGGGAAGCGAATGTCCTGAACAGCCTCCACGTGAGTTCTCGCACACGCCCTACTACACGGGGCAGCTTTTTGACGCGCACCTCCACCTCCCGTCCGCTTCCTCCATCGTAAGCGCCGTTTCGGCCAAGATGGGGAAGTCGACGCCTGCGTGGGACAAAAACCTTTCGTACGACTATCTCATATGCATGTTCGCGTCGGAGCGCACGAGAGGCGCATTCGGCTTCCACCTTCTTACCAAATACTCGCTCTCCGCGGAAGTAGGCGCGGCAAAAGCGCTCGACAAGAAAAAATCAGGCGTCGCGCATTTTCTCATGCCGACGTTCATAAACTCCGCCATCAACCCCAGCGTGGAGTCAGTGAGAAAAATCCTCGAAAAGAATCCCGCGCTGTTCAAGGGTATGGGTGAAGTGAAGTTTTTTGACGGCACAAGCCCCGACAGTCCAAAAGCGCATCCGTACTATCAGCTTGCGGAAAAGTACGGTCTCATCGTCATGATGCATCCGTTCGATAGACACAAGGATGCGGTAGAAAAGCTTGTGAAGCAGTACCCGAAAGTCACGTTTCTCTTTCACGGCATTGACTCGGACGGTGAAGTAAGCCCCGATGGCAAAGGCGCGGGGGATAATTTGCCGTGGGTCTTGGACCTGCTCGCGAGCTATCCCAATGTGTACTATTCGATGGACAGTGCCCCCATGTGGGGACCTCTGGGCAGTGACCCTGCGGACAGAAATACGGGCTTCGCACAACTGCGGAAGGATTTTGACTCCAGACTTGAGCGTCTGCTGCGGCGTTGGAAAGGACCGATTGAGGCGCATCCCGACCGTTTCCTTTCCGGCACCGACCGCTGGCATCCGTGGCACTATGATAGGGACGCGAGTGCGCTTATCATCGAGTTCAAGCGCGCCTTCATCGGCAATCTCGCACCAGAGGTGCGGGAGAAGTATGCGTACAAGAATGCGGAGAGATTGCTGAATGAATAATCACATGAGGGAGCTTTCACGCTTAACCTTACACTGGATTCCCGCCTCCGCGGGAATGACAATGTCATGATAGTTGTCGACGTAGAATCAACCGGCGTAGACCCGAAACTGTGCTCGCTCCTTTCGGTGGGAGCGGTGGATTTTGATAATCCGAAAAATCAGTTTTATATGGAATGTTACGCGTTTTCGGGGGCGCATATTGAAAAAGAGGCACTCGTGGTGGCCGGGTTTACGATGGAGGAAATTGTTCCGAATAACCAATCACCAATATCCAATAACCAAGACACCCCCTCCCAATCTCTTCCTACAGAAGCGGTACACCTTTCGCATCCGAAGACGAACGCTCAAGGTCTTGCGAAGCTCCACGTATTCGCTTCTCACCCTCTAAAGAGGGGGAGAGGGAAGTCAACCGACAAAGAAGTGGTAGAGGCGTTTTTGGACTGGATGAAGACCTGCAAAGAGTGGACCTTGGTGGGGCAGAATCCGTCGTTTGACCGCGACTTTTTGCAGGAGACGGCGCATCGGTATCACATTGCCTGGCCGCTCGCGCATCGGACAATTGATTTGCATTCCGTCGCGTATTTCCAGATGCTCAAAGCGGTGGAGGAGATACCGCGAAAAAACAATCATTCCGCGCTCAATTTGGACGGGATTTTAACGCGGGTTGGGCTACCGACACGCGCGGAAAGTCACAATGCGCTTGAAGATGCAAAGCTGGAAGCGGAAGCTTTCTCGCGATTACTCTCCGGCAAGTCGCTTTTGGATGAATATAAGAGGTTTTCGGTACCAGCTGGTCTATAGGGTTTAAAATAGGGATAACTTTTCGTAGGAAGAATACGGCTATATGAGGCCGTATTTTCGTATTGACGATACCCAAAAATCGTTGGATAGTATTGACAGGGAAGCCAATTTGTGATAGTATTCAAGGACCAATCAGACGAGAGTCTGGTTGTTGTTTTTAATCCGCCGGACGGCTCAAGATTACCTTGAGGACGGAGGATACGAAGTAATTCAAATCAAAAATCATGATGGAATTAACAACCACCGCGCTTTTCCTTTTTTCTACGTTTTACCTGCCTGCGCAGGTGGACGGCAACGTAAAAATCACGGAACGCACGGCGCTCCCCGCGCCCATACCGGCGAAGGAGCAAGTCATAGACCAACCACTCACGCTTGAAGAGTACATCCGCGATTATTTCAAGGACACGCCGATTATGGCGGAAATCGCCAAATGCGAGTCCCGCTTCAGGCATCTTGGCAGGAATGGCAAAGTGCTTCGCGGTGAGCTGACTGCCGATGACCTAGGGGTGATGCAGATTAACGAATTTTTTCACGAAGATACGGCGAAAGTCCTCGGCTTCGACCTTCATACGCTGGACGGCAACCTCGCGTACGCCAAATGGCTGTACAACAAAGAGGGTACAGCTCCGTGGTATTCATCCTCAAAATGCTGGCAGAAGTCAGACGTCCTCGCCAAAGCAACAAACGTAAAGGCGACAACTAACTAATAACTAACCTAGGACTTACGCAAATGACCCCTTTCTGTCATCCTCGCGAATGCGGGGATCCAGAATCTGGCTTATTTCCACGGCCTGGATTCCCGCCTGCGCGGGAATGACACCCTAAAATGCTTTTCTGCGTAAGTCCTATAACCAACAAAAAACCCTTCTTTTGAAGGGTTTTTTGTTTGCATGCATCTCTATTTTCTTTCAGTTGGGTGTGCCTCCTCGTATTCGTCCAGAATTTGGCTAATAAATGTCGCATTATTTCCGCGCTCCAACACGACCGCATTCACTAAGGGGTATAGCTCATCTTGAGGACAGTCACCAGGCTCATCAGCCATCCGGACGGCGCTTAACTTGCGACCTTTGGCGATTTCAGCCTCTGCGTATTTCCACCAGTAATTTTCGTACAGGGCGTCGCACAGTATTCGGTTTCCCTCAAGATATGCCATAGCGGAATCCTCCCAGTCCTCCG
>CAYHOU010000047.1:0-5490 GCA_964358195.1 uncultured Candidatus Saccharibacteria bacterium
TTGACACTTGTTGATAACGGTACAGTTCTGTCTGTGCGACATATACAGTGTAGCAATTTTTTCTAACCGCGCGCAAGAAGATTAGTAGAACTCATTCATGCATCATACCCCGAGTATAGTTCGGGGTACCGCGCAAGCGAAAGAGTGGCGGCCTTTCCGTTTTCGACAATCTGTCGTTCTCCGTTCAGAGAGCAAGCTCATGGTATGATAGTCCCTGTCATGGAGGTTGACCCGCAGTATTTCAACGAGCGAAAGGAGAAAGCCAAGACGCTGTACTCGGCGCAGAGGACGATTTACTGCCCTTACTTCAAAGCACAGGTTGTGCTGAACTCGGACGGTTTCCACCACCTTCAATTCTCGGCTCGGAGAGAGCGGAACAAGCGAGAACAACTGCTCAAGTTCCGATTGCTTCCGCTCGCGTTGGATGTTATCCGCAAGTCAGGAACGGTGCAGGAATACCGCCGCGCACTCACGCCATTTGGAAAGAAATCGGCTACCGACGGTTCGGTTCCGATGAAGGAAGTGGAGTACTGGGGATTCGTCGCGATTGTCGGTGATAATCCGGTTCGTGTTCGTGTCATTATCCGACGGGTGGGGGCTGGCAACTTCTCCTTTTGGAGTGTGATGCCGCACTCAAAGATCAAGAACGGACAGCAAAAGCTCTACGGCGGAAACATTGAGGACGAGGAATAACGAGAAAACCGCCACAGAGGGCGGTTTTTTCGTATGCCTGCCTTCAGCTTTGGACGTGCCTTAGCTGAACGGGGCTTGCGCCCGCAGGCACAATGTGCAGCATATCATAGTAAGGATTTAGAGACAAACTCAAATTAAACCCGCCAAGGGGTTGGCGGGTTTAATTCCTTTTAGTTTTAGGCGTTTTGTAAGCTTCTATTCACCTAACAAGCGATATACAATCAATCTTCTTCGGTCCACTTGTTTTTAATATTCCGTTATAGATCTCTCTACGAACTGCTTGGCAAACTCGTTGTTCGTATAAAATGCCCAAGCGAGATTAGCGTATTCCTTTCGCCCCCAAGGTTTAACTGTGTTCATTGCCTTGCTAACCGGACTCGCTCCTAATCCTAACAAGAATACTGCATTCCTAAGCTCCATACAGAGTTGGTCGAACTTCGGCAAGAACACGTCACTCATACCCGTGGTTGCCTGACCCTTTGCGGATAATTCACCACGGAATCCTCGTTTATCAAAATATTTCCACTTAAAACAATTTGTCAGATGTTGCAGCAGGTCTTCATAGTATTGCTCTGAACCAAGTTTCAAATTATTTTTCTTCATCACTGCCGATACGAGGGGAAACAAGCATATTAAATTGTGCCCGCAGCGTGTAAAGGTTTCTTCCCTCAGTCTTCCATCGGTAAACTCTATAAGCTTCAATTTCATGTACTTTTCTACCGCCTGTTCGGCTAAAACTCCGGCAGGAATATGAAGACCGAGTAGAAATAAAGCTCTCGCCCCAAGGTAGTCACAATCCGCAAAATAAAGGTAGTTCTCTCGTGAGTTTGGCGAGTCAAAGTTTTCCGGCGCAACTGTCTTACTCGTTCGTGGTTTTTTCATAACCGATTTTCAAAAATAGGGGAATTGTGCCTCACCTATGCATAGAAGCACCCTGCATTTTCTTATACAACGTGACTCGCTCCCTTTGCTAGCCAGTTTTTAACTTCTCAATGTAGTACAAAGATACCCCCGCGATAATGTAATGCATTAAAATATCTTCTGTCTTGTCCCTGTTAAATAATCCTCCACCTCGCATGTTATGTAAGTGGAGAAGATCTTTTATCTTCTGTAAATCGTTTTCTGTTATGGTTAGTAGTAGATTGCCTGCATTATTACTTATTACGTTAAGGTTGAATGTAAATATTTTCGGTATCCATTGTCTGTAAAGTTCCTCGTTGGAAGAAGATAATGTCTTTTCTTTTGGTTGACCATTGATGATAGCAGAGAAAAGATACCCCTTTATGATTAGCTTCTTTATCAACGTATCTAATTTATCCAACTCAATTTTCTCAAGATTTGAAAGTGTCCCGCGAAAATATGCCCCTAATCGTGGTAAAGCCTCGGTTAATCTACCAATGCCGCGCTCTCCGGGTGTTATAAAGTCAAGCTCCGCCTGAACAAATTGCTCAACACAGTTACTGATTACATCTGGGCTTATACTTTCGTAGTTTTTGTTAAAATTCTTCTTAAAGGTGTCAATCTTGTCTACGCTAAAGATCTTGCTCATTTCCGTGAACACTTCTTCGGCATATTCTTGTAGCTTTTCTTGACTGATTTTCATAAAATCTTGGCATCCACCCAAGTTATTGTGTTTTTCTTTTAGTTCTTCCGTAGATGATGAATAAAATCGTTCTATAGATTATAGATTCCCAAAATATTACCCACGCAATTACAGCCAAAATGATATACAGGATATTCGTCAAAAATACCGAGTAAACAATGGACGTGGTCATTTTAGCTTCTATTCCGAGTCCTAACCGCCTTGGAAGAGACCCCACAAAACCAATTTGCTCGTTAGTTAAATATTCGTCGTAAGTAAGTCTCTGATAGTTCAATTTACTTGGGAAATCTCCAATTTGAATTGGAGCAACATCCGAAGCAAGTCTTATGCACGAGACCATTTTTTGATCAAGTCCCTCAATTCCCAATTTATCTCGTTCTGCCTGTAATGCTCTTCCGTCGGCACATATTTTGTCTATGGTATTTTGACCAATCTTATTTCTAATCACGGCATTGTATCTTTTTGTGTAGTCAGAAGGGTCAACAACATTATACTTAGCTTCATACGGGCCTTTTCCTCCTGCATATTCGCCACAAGAGACACTCGTCGGTTTAAAATGAATAGAGCAATTTACTTCTTTCCCTTTTGCAGTTGAGTAGTTGTCTTCAAAATTAAAAGCAGGATATGAATATTGCTTCCACATTTCACTGTTCGATACAAAGAGAGCGATTGCAAAGATTGCAACCACAATCGTACTACCAAATATCAAAACATTGGCGAGGCGATGCCACCATTTATTTTCAAGTTCTGTTCTTCGAACGAGCAATAGATTTTTTAATTTTGTAATCAAGTCTTTCATGAGTAGGTACCTAATTATATCGGCAAGTTCTATTTCCTCATTTTTCATAGTCAATTTCGGAGGGTGTGGGAGTTTCTCTCCTTACAGGAGCAGTATACCTTTTGGGTCCCGATTTCGTCTACGACTCATCGGGACGCTCAAAAGCTTTTCGAATCCCACACGGAATGCTCCCAGCATTCCTACCCTCCGCTTAACAAAAATCGGCGCCGAAAAGCGCTCGATTTTGTAAAAACGGAGGGTGTGGGATTCGAACCCACGGACGATTTTTAAGACCGTCACAGGTTAGCAACCTGTTCGATTAACCGCTCTCGCAACCCTCCAATGTGGCTAAAGTATCATAAAACGCCTAAAAATAAAAGGATTCAACGGCTAAACGCATTTAGCCGTTGGAGCCACCCCCTCTGCCTCCGGCATCTCCCCCTCTCGAGAGGGGGAGAGGGAAGCCCTGGATTCCCGCCTCCACGGGAATGACAGAAAATCCCTCCTTGCGTCAGAACGCAAGTGCTCCCTTTTATAGTAGATACGCTTAACGAATAGCGCACACGAATGGGGGACACCCTGCGCTCCCGCGCAGGGTTTCGGTGCGATCCGCGGGGTCAACGCCCCGCGGTGTCGCTCCCAGATTTATAAAGGGAGAATCAGTGCGCGATGGTAAAGGCGATTACTTTTCGCGCACTAGCGGAGCGGAGTGTTCGGCGCGCCTCCTCAATCGTCGCACCGGTGGTGGCAACATCGTCAATTAAAATAATATTTCGTCCAGCTACCGCGGCGTTCTCCGCCGCGAAACAGCCGTCCAGATTTTCTAGACGTTTTTTCCGAGTGTCCTGTTTGGTCTGACTTTGTGTGTCTTTGATTTTGCGGAGAGCAGTGGGGCTGAGGGTGAAATTGTTTCCCTTGATTTCAGTACCACCCCACCTCAATCCTCCCCTCTGAAGAGGGGAGGAGGGAAGAGCCCCGTCGAGATGCATAAGTTCGTCGCACAGGAGCCGACATTGGTTGAATCCGCGCTCGGATTCTCGCTTTTTGGAAAGGGGGATGGGAATAAGGAGCGGGTCGGTAAAATTCGTGAGTGGCGCGTATTCTTCCAAAAAGGCGAGCAGTTCGTCGTAGAGCGCCTCCGAAAGGAGCCTCGCGATTTTCTTGTTGCCCCTATATTTCAATTCCCAAATAGCCTGCCGTACCAGAGGGTCGCGGTAACTGAAGAGCGAGATGATAGTTTTCCCCGCGTAGCCGTCCGTTTTTTCCGCCCGCGAAGCGAACGTACACGCGTCCATTGATTCAATTTCCCGAATGAGGTGTTTTTGAGGGAAAACAATATCCAATAGCCAGTCCCACAGTACGTGCGTTGCTTTCATAAGGGTTGCGCACCCCACCTCAATCCTCCCTTACAGGGACTGTACACCTTTCGCATTTTGAAGACAAAACGCTCAAGGTCTTGCACTGCTTCTAAGGTCGCATTTCACCCTCTAAAGAGTGGAGGAGGTAAGACGCGGGAAATTTTTCAGTATTCATATTATACTATGGGTATGCAGAATCCGTTTTCTAAACTCGGCGAGTTTTTCCGCGGGGCGTTTCAGTCCGCAGATACCAGCGTTGTGGGCGTGGATATCGGAAGCGCGTATATCAAAGTGGTGCAACTCCGCAGGAAGGGTGGCAAAGCCGTATTGGAAACGTATGGCTCTCTCGCGATTGGCCCCTACGGCGGGGTGGAAATAGGGCGCGCGACGCATCTTCCTCCCGACAAAATCGCCGAAGCGCTCCGCGACCTCCTGCGTGAGGCGCATGTAACTACCACGAGCGCGGCCTTCGCCATTCCTTTCGCTTCAAGTCTCGTGACGACTATGGATATGCGCGTTCTTGACCCCACACAACTGCAGACCATCGTCCCCATAGAAGCGAGGAAGTATATTCCCGTTCCGATTTCCGAGGTCAATCTTGATTGGTGGGTCATCCCCGACGAACCCGAACGAGTTTCCATGGGGGAAACTCGAACGGGCGGGCCCGGGCAGGTCATATCGGTAGACACAGAGCAAGGCGGGTCCGAGCAAGTTCCGGGAAATGAGACAGGAACCGGCCAGCCCCCTCTTCCCGAAAACGGTACCAAGCCAACGATGAATGACTCGGGTGCCCCCAAAGACATGAAGATACTCATCGCGGCGATACACAATGAGGCTATGAGCCGATATGGCGAAGTGGTAAAGCAGAGCGGACTTACCTCAAGTTTTTTTGAAATTGAGCTGTTCAGTACGATACGGGCGCTTTTTCCGCAGGACATTATGCCTCACGCGGTGCTTGACCTCGGGGCGGGAGAGACGAAACTCTATATTATTGACCGCGGGCTCATCCGGACATCCCATATCATTAATCACGGAGGACAGGATATAACCCTCGCGCT
>CAYHOU010000048.1:0-5479 GCA_964358195.1 uncultured Candidatus Saccharibacteria bacterium
TGTTTTCATCTATCTTACAGATTGCCATCCGGTGACGTCCACGTCAATGCTACGTTATTCAGTTACATGTTCTCCAGTTATGAGTTACAATTAGTGTATGCAAGCTGTCATTTTAGCCGCCGGACTCGGGACGCGAATGCGCCCCCTCACCAATACCGTCGCGAAGCCGCTGGTAAAAATTGCGGGATGTCCGCTTTTGGAGTACACCTTTGACACGCTTCCCGATGGCGTAGACGAGGTTGTTGTCGTTATCGGCTATCTTGGCGAACAGATTAAGGCGTATCTGGGAGAGAATTTCAGAGGCCGCCGTATCAAATACGTTGTGCAGGAAAGACTTGACGGTACGGCCAAAGCACTTTGGGAAGCAAAACCGCTTTTGAACGGAAAGTTTGTGGTACTGATGGCGGATGATATCTATGCAAAAGTGGATATTGAGAACTGCTTACGGTATGAACAGGCAATGTTGGTAATGAAAAGCGAACGGGCCGGGCCGGGAGGAAACGTTATGCTCAACGAAAAAGGAGAGTTGCGGGAAGTCGTGGAGGGCAACGAACATCCCGCGGGTTCCCTTATCAGTACCAACGTGTTCGTGCTTGGTCCTGAATTTTTCAATTATTCTCCAACCAGAAAAGCTCCCGACTCACCCGAATACGGTCTACCCCAGACTGTCGTGAAATTGTCCAAAGACCATCCCGTCACGGCGGTAGAAGCAACCCGCTGGCTCAAAATCACCACTTCCGAAGACCTGAAACTCGCCGAACAGCTTCTCCACACCTAAAACCTTAACAGCCTTCCATTTAGCTTTAGTATGCGGTCGCATGATAAAGCTAAATGGAAAAATTATGACAATCTGAAGAATTCCTTCAGGTCTGATTCATTATCAATCTCCGTTGCCAAAATAAAACGCAGATACTCGCGCGCATCATACAACTCAGCGAGAAATCCCAGCTCCTTTCGGCAATCAAAGGGGTATACGAGCACCGAATTGTGAAGCTCGTAGAAACCTGCGGTCAGAAGATGTCCCCGTAGAGCATCTCGCATCGGTTTCTCATCCTCAGGAATATCAAAGGAAATTATGCGCCATAAACGGTCCCAAGCACCCGGATGCTCTATTTTAAGGCGTCCGATGTTGTAGGTGAGGGCTCTTTTACGCCCTCTTTCGCTAAGTATAAGTGTTAATGCACCATTCTTTCCCTCCTCTACCGAGACAAGCTTTGAAGCAAAAAGCGTATTTACTGCCCGTTCGGCCGTTTGCTTGTTCATCTCTTTCCACTCTTTACGAAGAGCACCGATAATTTTCCATACGGTTGCGGGTGAACCCGATAGTCCCATCGTAAAACCTCCCAGAAGCAGTAGTAAAATCTTTCTCTTTATGGTGCCAATGCGTCGCTCTCTGTGGCGGGCGAGTCTGCTTCGAATACTTACCGCATGTTCTCGGGCAGTAGTCATAAAAGTTTCTCTCTAGCTTTAACATGCGGTCGCATACTAAAGCTAAATTACTGTTAGAGTTTTTTGTGGACGATGGGGCCGGAGTCGGTGTCCATGACCTCGAAACCTTCTTTCTGGATTTTGGCGCGGAGTTCGTCCGACTTTTTGAAGTCTTTCTGGCGGCGCGCGTCTTCGCGCGAAGAGGCAAGTTCTTTAATGTCGTCGGGAATTGCGTTCATTTCCTCGGCAAGTTTTTTGGATTGATTCTCAATATCAAGACCGAGTACGCAATCGATATCAAGCACTGCTTCGCGGTCTTTGTTTTTTATGAGTTTCCAGAGTTCAGCGACAAGAGCAGAAGTGTTTAGGTCGTCGGAAGCGGGCTGGATTCCTGCTTCCGCAGGAATGACAGAAGAGGGAGAAGAAACATCCTGCGCACTAAAGCCAGCGAGAAGCTTGATGTATGCAATTTGTGCCGCCATAAGCGCTTCCCAGCTGAAATTGAGCGGTGAGCGGTAGTGGGTTTGAAGCAGATAATATCGATACGCAAGCGGATGGATACCTTTTTCTTTCAGTGTTTGGAGCGTAATAAAATTTTCGCCAGATTTTGCCATCTTGGCGTTGCCCATATTGACGAACTCATTGTGCATCCAGTAGTTTGCGAGCGGGACGCCAAATGCCGCCTCGGACTGCGCGATTTCATTTTGGTGGTGGGTGGGGATGTGGTCTATGCCTCCGGTGTGAATATCAAACGGCTGTCCCAAGTATTTGCGTGACATTGCCGAGCATTCAATGTGCCAACCGGGGAAACCCTTACCGAAAGGGGGGAAGTCCCAGCCGAGGTCGGTCGTGGAAAACTTCCACAGCGAAAAATCTCTCGGATTTTTCTTTTCCGCGTTTACCGCGACACGTGCGCCCTCTTTCAGTTCGCCAAGTTTAAATCCTCCGCGAGTGCCATACTCGGGAAATTTGGAGATGTCAAAATAGATGCCGTCACTGGTTTTGTAGGCAGTACCTTTTTCCAAGAGCTTTTTTACAATCTCAATATCCTCGGCGATATTGTCACTCGCGCGGGGCATTGTGTCCGGGAGGTTGATATTAAGAGCCTTCAAATCTTCAACAAACGCAGTCTCATATTTCCGCGCAATTTCTTGCATCGCTTCAAACGTAAACGGTTTTCCCTCACGTTTCAGCGCCTTTATCATCTTATCGTCGCCGTCGTCGTTGTCCGAAGTAAGATGCCCTACGTCGGTGATATTTATTACCTGCTTTACCTTGTAGCCGCTGTACTCAAGTGTACGGCGTAAGACATCCGCGAATACATAGGAGCGTAGATTGCCGATATGGGCGTAGTTATACACCGTTGGGCCACAGGCATAAAGACCCACTTCGCCGTTGCGAATCGGTTTGAATTCCTCTTTCTTGCCGGTGAGGGTGTTGAAGAGAAGCATAGCTTATAGCTTATAGCCTATAGCTTATAGCTTATAATTTCCAGAAAGAATCTTTTTTCTTTCCTAAAAGCTATAAGCTAACAGCCTTCAGCTTTTTCAGAACCATTGTCTTCGTTTCGCGAGTAGGAAAAGAAGAGCGGTACCGAGGAGCGTGAACGAGACGATAATCAGCCAGTCAAACGGCCCACCAACAATCGGCGTGTGCGCAGTGCTCATCTGGAAAAAGTTGGTGACCACCGAGGCGGGGAGCGTAAGGAACGCAATAACGGTGATGATACGCATCGTCTCGGTTTCCTTGGTATCAAGCAGGGAATTATTTGTTTCGCGAAGTTCCGCGAGCAGGGCGAGATTACTGTCAACCGCGTTTTCCACCCGGCCATAGCTTCCGATAAGCGTCTGAAGCTGAAACGCGAAAGATTCGCCGAAGAGCATTTTCCCCGCAACAGCAAACGATTCCAGCACATCGCGATGAAGCGCGAGCGCGCGTTTGGTTTCAAGAAGATTGCGGGAAAGTTTGGAGAGCGCGATAACCATCTGCCGTTCTTTGCCGTCAAAAATCTTTTGTTCAATATCGCGCATACTATCACTGCCGACCGAAAGTTCGTTCAGAACGGATTCATACAGCCGTTCAATCATGCGCGAAAACACAAACCCGGTGTGGGTGCCGAAATCCCCCTTACCCAAAACCGCGCTCGCCTCAAACAATTTCGCGAACACATGCAAAACTTCATTTCCGCTATAGCGAACGGTGATAAGAAACTTCTTGCCGACGATAAAGTCTATTTCCTGACTCTGCTCACTATTCCGGTCCCTGCGGAAACGAGGGAAATGGAGTATAAGATAAATGAAGTCCTTATATAAATCCACTTTCGGCTTTACGGACGGAGCGGAAAGTTCATGAACGACGAGTGGATTGAGGCTGTACTCTTTCGCGAGCGCGCGTATCTCGTCCTGTGTCGGGGATTCCACGTCAATCCACGAGAGTCCGCGGTTCGTATGCTTTGTTATCATACGCAGTAGTATACCGCAAATCGGTTGTCCATGAAATTGCGATTAAAAGTGCCTGACGTTTGTAAAACTTTTTACGTAATGAGATAATGCCAAGGTTATGGAGCAAACACGCATGAAGGGAGCGCAATTTTATACCTCGGTCATACTGCTGTTCGCGGTTATTTTCGGCGCGGGTTTCGCTTTCGGTCAGCGCGCGGTACCGCCCGTTCAAAAAATAACGACGCTGGAAGGCAAAGACCCCGCTCCCTCAATTAAAACTGTGGCGGATTTTTCGCCGTTTTGGACCGCGTGGAATACGCTTAGCGAAAAATATGTTCCCGCAACTTCTACCGCCGTTGCAAGCGACCAAGAGAAGGTGTGGGGGGCCATTGAAGGACTTACTTCTTCGGTCAAGGACCCCTACACGGTATTTTTCCCTCCCGAAGAGGCGAAAATGTTTGAGAGCGAAATCAGCGGAAATTTTGAGGGCATCGGCATGGAAATCGGCGTGAAAGACGACGTCCTCACCGTCATCGCGCCCCTCAAGGGCACGCCTGCCGAGCGGGCGGGTATCCAGCCGGGTGATAAGATTCTGAAGATAAATGACGAAGTAAGCACCACCATGCGCGTGGATGAAGCGGTGAAGCGTATCCGTGGCAAAAAAGGGACGGAAGTTACGCTGACGCTTTTTCGTGACGGAAAGAAAGAGCCGTTTGAACTTAAGGTTATGCGCGACGTGATTACTACTCCGACGCTTGAGACGGAGGTGAAGCAGGGAACGACAGTCTCGCCTAGTGGCACGACCGAGTCGGGAAGCGGACTTCGTAAAGACGGTATATTCGTTATCCGTCTTTTCAGTTTTTCCGCCACTTCGCCTCGCCTTTTCCGTGACGCGCTCCGAGAATTCGTAGAAACCGGTTCCAATAAACTTCTACTGGACCTTCGCGGTAACCCGGGAGGGTATTTGGAAGCGGCGGTAGATATGGCGAGTTGGTTCTTGCCCGCGGGCGCCACAATCGTCATCGAAGATGCCGGCGCCAAGGGAGCGCGAAATGTGCATCGCAGTCGCGGTTATGATGTATTCAACAAAAGTCTCAAAATGATTATTTTGGTCAATGGCGGCTCCGCTTCCGCGTCCGAAATTCTGGCAGGAGCGCTTCGCGAGCATGGAGTTGCCAAACTCGTCGGTACGCAGACATTCGGCAAGGGTTCGGTGCAGGAACTCGTTAAAATTACATCCGATACGTCGCTAAAGGTGACGGTTGCGCGTTGGCTGACACCGAACGGGATATCTATATCACTCCGGGGCATCACTCCCGATGTGGAGGTGAAGCTTTCTTCGGAGGATATAGAGAAAAAACGCGACCCGCAGATGGATAAAGCCATCGAGCTGCTTACGAAGTAATGCGATACGAAACTACAAATTCATTCGAATGTAACGAAAGAATACTAATTTCCCAATGTTGAGCATTCGTATTTTTTCGTTGCATTAGCACCATTCGTATATTAGTATCATTTTTATGAAAGTAGTCTTACGTAAAGATATCCCTGGCGTGGGACGGAAAAACGAAGTGAAGAACGTATCCGACGGATACGCGCTTAATATGCTT
>CAYHOU010000049.1:0-5407 GCA_964358195.1 uncultured Candidatus Saccharibacteria bacterium
GCTA
This sequence comes from uncultured Candidatus Saccharibacteria bacterium, assembly GCA_964358195.1. Taxonomy (GTDB): domain Bacteria; phylum Patescibacteriota; class Minisyncoccia; order Phycocordibacterales; family UBA10002; genus UBA10002. The sequence continues at coordinate 5 of CAYHOU010000049.1, forward strand.
ATGGTGGAGCGTTTACTGTATCTTGGCTTAACCCAACCAAATTGTTCAAAGACTTGAAGTACGTTTGGTGCAACCAGTGCCATAGTTAAGCCACCAGCGATTCCAAGCGCAACGAGTACCGCCTTTTGAACCTGTGCCAGCCGTGCACTTCTTTCCTTTTTCCTTTTTTCTGGCGTATGACTACTTTTCCGATTCATGTACACTTATTGTACCGATAAAAGCGGTCGCTGTTATCGGTACACTGTGGATAGTAGCCTCCAAGACCTCTTTGCTGCTACTTACGCCGCTTCAACTTCCACTCGTTGATTTTCGCCTGATGGCCGGAGAGGAGGATTTTGGGAACGCGCAGTTTCCGGCCTTTGTAGGTGAAAATTTCGGGGCGTGTATAGACATCTGGACTGGCGATACGGCTCTCCTCGCGCGAGTTAAAATCACCAAGCACGCCTTCCACCTGACGCGCAATCACGTCAATCATAAGCATCGCCGGCAGTTCCCCTCCCGTCAGGACGAACGGGCCGACCGAAACTTCCTCCACACGAAAAGCCTTTTTCACCAGCGCGTCTATTCCCTCATATCGTCCGCAGATAATAACGATATCTTTGTGCTTCGCGTACTTCACTCCGCTTTCGTTCGTGAATTGTTTTCCAGAAGGCGTCAGCCAGACGATTTTTGCTCCCGTCTTGTCATTCCCGCGTAGGCGGGAATCCAGTCTATTTTTTCTGGATCCCCGCTTTCGCGAGGATGACAGAAGAGCCGCTTCTACCGCTTTGATAACAGGTTCTGCCTGTATAACCATCCCAGGTCCCCCACCATACGGCGCGCGGTCAATCCGCTTGTGTTTGTCTTCGGTGAAATCACGCGGATTATAAAACTTCACTTTGATTTTCTTGTCCTCAATGGCGCGCTTCAAAATGGACTCCCCGAGGTAGGAGTCAAATGCGCGCGGGAATAAGGTTATGATGTGAAAAGTCATAGCTACGATACCAATATACGAATGGTACTAATGATACTAATGAATACGAATAGGAAAGACAAGAAAAAAGCCTGACTAGTTGCCAGGCCCTGCGATAGAATGAGTGAGTGAGTGAGTGAGGCTGTTTAGGACTTGTTCAATGCGATGGTTTGCTCGGACATAACACGGTAGGCGTCCAGAATCCCAATGGCAGTAACAACAGCATCCCAATTGAACTGTCGCTTACCTTCAAACGCGAGATTTCGATCAAGTTCATCAAGGTGCCTTCTTACTGCTCGCATACGGTCTGCCCAAGTAATCAACGCGTGTTCGTCATGACATAGAACTGTGTAGTCCTCATCAAGGCGCTTAAAAGCAGCTTCATTTCCTTCCCGGAAATTTTTCACTGCGGTGAAGTCTTTCTCATCTGCAAGCATACGAAAGACTAAAATATTCGCATCCATGCAGTCTTCAAGGAGCGCACCGCTATCAGCCGGAAAAACCAACCATTTACTTTGAGTTTTCATAGTTCCTTTCAGAAAGTCGGGGTTGTGTAGGTGCCTGTTGCTAACTCGCACCATACTACTTATCTATTCACATTAGTCAACACAAAACCGCCTTTCAGCGGTTTTGTGTTGCTTTATAAACTTTCAACTTGAAACTTTCAACTATATCTTCAGGTCTTCCATCGCCTCGTCCACACTTTTCGTGGTTGAGCGTTCAGGGCGCAGTCCCCCTTCCGGCTCGTTGATTTTGAGGTTCACGCGGGCGTTGTTCTTCATACCAACAACACGGAGTAGCGTCCGGATGGCTTTGGCGGTGTTACCAGAGCGGCCGATAACTTTGCCCATGTCTACCGGACTAATCGAGAGAGTCAAAAGGACTCCCATCTCATCAACCGTTCGGACGATTTTTACATCATCCGGATCATCTACCAGTGCCTTCACGACATACTCGAGAAACGCGACATCACTTTCTTGTGCCATAGTTCTTTTACTAAAAATCCTGATAATTCCTTCTTACTGCGACCTCTGTTAATCTTACGACAGTTACGCCGCTTGCGCAACAGACTTGTCCGCCATAGCTTAAGCGGAGGCGGGCGCTTCAGCCGGTTTCTTTTCGCCCTGCGAAGCCTCGGGCGAAGCCGGAGCTACCTTTACCGCTTCCTTGTTCTCCTCCCCTTTTGCCCCCGGTTTAATTGGAGTTCGTCTCGGAAGCACGTTAATTTTCTTGCCCGGAATGATGCGCTCGTGGACGAAATAATTGTGGAGCGTTCCCGACGGCTGCGCACCTTTGGAAATCCAGTATTTGACTCTTTCCACATTCACCTTTTTCTAATCGGTCATGAGATTGAATGAACCGAGGACTTCGTGAAATCTGCCGCTCTTGGTGGAGTTTTTGGAGTCGGTCAAAACCACCCGAAAAATCGGGATGTGCTTCCTTGCAACGCGTTGTAGACGAATCTTTAACATGAGCGAGATAGTAGCAGAGGAAAGACGGGAAGTCAAAAATCGCACGTAATGGTCCTCATTGACAGGGGAGGATGAAGTGCTAAAGTTAACCTTAGTCTCCTTTTCCGGATGGAAAAGGTCGTCTGCAGCAGTGCAGATAGGGCGCTAGGCGTATGCGGATTAATACGTCACCACAATCAAAAAGAGAAAGGAGCCATATGGCTTCTAAGCATAAATACGAAATAGTTGACGGCCCCAACATTTTTCAGTTGGGTGTTCACTCACTCTTAAGTCACACCTATCCTAAAGACGTTGCTTCAAGAGTGGTCAAATTCAAGCTCAATTTCGAGTTTGAGGGGAAACTTGTAAAAGGCGTTGTGTGGGATGGCTGCGTACACCTTTTTGAGCGACAAGAGACGTGGGGGCCGGACCGCAAATTCGAGGATCCATATCACGACAGCGGTCAAATCTGCAGAGCTGGCTTTCTGGTCATTCACTTTCAAAGCGAATTTGGCGGACCGGAAGGAATGTGGGTGTACGGCTACTACAGCTTGCAGAAGCGTACGGGGTGGCTTGACCGATTTCCCGAACATTTCTTCAAGGACAGGTCTCCATTGTTTCTGTTCAAAGAAGGCGGCTTGCTCCTTTTCCTTCTCAAAAGACTAGCCGTGCAATAGACGAGGACGTCACAACGCTTACCCGCCAGGCCGGGTAAGCGTTTTATGTGTATCGTTTTGGTTTCCGAACGATGTGTTATAGTAGCCTCGTGAAAAATAAGCGATTCAAAGAGAAGAAACTGGATTCCTCTGCCCCTCTGCCAGAGGGGAGCTCCCGTAGGGGGAGGGGTGGGAGTCGTGGGAATGACGGAAGGGGGCATACAGCGGACGCCATCCGCGGTATTCTCAGCGTGAATTCTAGGGCAGTTGGCTTTATCGAGGACGGGCAGAAGAAAGAGGATGTACGCATCGAGACGGAGAACCTGAATATTGCCCTCAATCGCGACGAAGTTGAGGTAGAGCTTCTGCGTGAAAAAGTACGGGGGCAGCGCACAGGACGCGTGGTGCGCATCATGAGACGCAACAAGATGCGGTTCGTGGGGACCATAGCGGAGCAAGGGACAAAGCTTGTGCTAGTGCCCGATGACTTTAGAATGTACGCGCCGATAGTTATACCGAAACCATCGCGCGAAGCGCAGAAAGGACTCAAAGCTCTGGCGGAGATAAAAGAATGGCAGATTGGCAAGGAGCCGCAGGGCACTATCGTAAAAGTCATCGGCAAAAAGGGCGAACACGAGGTGGAGATGGAATGCATCATATTGGAACATGGATTTGAGAGCGGGTTCCCGCGTGAAGTGGAGACGGAAGCGGAAACAATTGCCGAAGAGGCGAAGCGTCTTATTCAAGAAACCGGCTCCCCTCTTGCCGTGAACGAAAAGAAAAAGCGACGTGATTTTACGAAGACCACGCTGTTTACCATTGACCCCGCGAACGCCAAAGACTTTGACGATGCGCTATCGTTCAAGAAGCTTCCAAACGGGCGCTACGAAATCGGTGTGCATATCGCCGACGTCTCCCACTATGTCCACGAAGGAACGGCACTCGACCGCGAGGCACGCGAACGCGGAACTTCGGTGTACCTCGTGGACCGCACTATCCCCATGCTTCCCCATGCACTTTCAAATGACCTTTGTTCACTCAACCCGAATGTCGACCGCTTTGCTTTCTCCTCCGTGTTTGAAATGGATGACAGCGGAAAAGTGTACAGTCGCTGGTTCGGAAAAGGCGTCATACATTCGGAAATGCGCTTCACCTACGAAACTGCGCAGGAACTCATTGACGGGGCCTCTTCCCCAAAGACTGACCTTGGGTCGGGAGAAAGGTCAGTCCTTGGGGAACTGCCGGAAGCGCTTCACATACTGAACGCTATCGCGAAAAAACTCCGCGCCGAGAAAACAAAGGAGGGTGCGATTGATTTTGAACAGGATGAGGTTGGCTTTGAACTTGATACCGCGGGTCACCCGATTCGTGTGTTCAAAAAGAAACGTCTAGACACACATAAACTGATTGAGGAATTCATGCTTCTCGCGAACCGCGAAGTGGCTTTCTTTTTTCATCAGGCGTGGAAAAAATCGGGAGGTAAAATTCCATTCATTTATCGCACGCACGATGTGCCGAATCGTGAAAAACTTGAACAGCTCGGCATCTTTGTCCGCGCGCTCGGACATGAGCTACCGATCCGAAACGACGGAAGTGTGACGGGCAAAGATTTACAAGTGCTCTTTAACGCTATCGCCGGACACGCGTCCGAATCGCTTATCAAAACCGCCACTATCCGCAGTATGGCAAAAGCAATTTACTCAACGGCTAATATCGGACATTTCGGCTTAGCCTTTGAATATTACACGCACTTTACCTCTCCTATTCGGCGCTATCCCGACCTCCTCGTGCATCGTTCGCTTTTTTCAATTCTTGAACATCACAAAGTTGACCTCGCGAAGCTCGCGCAGCTTGAACATATGGCCTCACACGCGACACAGCGTGAAATCTTGGCGGCCGAGGCGGAACGGGAATCCATCAAGCTGAAACAGGTGGAGTATATGGAGGAGCGCATCGGTAAAGAGTTTGAGGGTATTATTTCCGGCGTCACCGAATGGGGTATTTATGTGGAAGACAAAGAAACGCGTTCAGAAGGTATGGTAAAGCTCCGCGACCTTGAAGGCGATTACTACGCGCTTGATGAAAAAAACTACGCCATCGTTGGCCAGAAAACAAAGAAAAGATACTCGCTTGGTGACAGTGTACGGTTCAAAGTGACCAGTGCGGACGTGGAACGAAAGACTCTGGATTACCGGTTGGTGTAACAATATCTTTTTTCTGTATGTTTGAAATAGCAGATGAATGCGAATCAACGAATACTGGACGGATGGTCAAACGGCCCCGCTGAACCACAGTAGTGTCCCACTAAAATATCTCTAAAAACGGAAAAACCCCTCGGATGAGC
>CAYHOU010000050.1:0-5397 GCA_964358195.1 uncultured Candidatus Saccharibacteria bacterium
GAGTTTTCCCGACTCAAACTTCGTCAGTATGTCTTTTTCTTCTTTGTTTAATTTGATGTGTTTCATAGGTTTGGTTGAATATACTTTTTTGTCGCTTTTCGGCTGGGAACGATGGTTTTTAAAAAGATTTTTTCATCGTCTTCCACAAAAGGGACGAGGTACGCATAGTCAGAGAGACGGATAACAAAGACTCTTTGGTTCGGATACTTGCCTTTGTTGGGATGTTCGACAATGTCCAGAATATCCCCCTCCTCGATCGCTATGAGTATCTCCTCGAAACTTACTCCTCGCTCCTGCTTGAGCCGGACATTTTTCTCCGGGTCCCAATCGAAATACTTCATGTATACATTGTATACCAAGCGTGCCAAGACTGTCAACGGTTGATAAATACCCCCGCATCTATTCGCCAATTCCCTCCAAAGGCGGGCAGGCGCGCGAATTGGCGAATAGATGATATAGGCTCGTTCGTCACTTGTCCCGCCGTAGCTTTACGCGGAGGGGGACGAATTAGCCTATAACGGGTGCGGGGGGGCAAGAGGTAGGGGAGAAAGAGAGAGAGGAGGAAAGGCGGAGAAGAGGGAAGTTAATCCTGCCGCAGGGCTTTGATGCCGAATACGTTCACATAAAAAGGCAACGCCTTTTCAATATCGCTCGCCCCGTGGCCGCTTTGGGCTTTACGGGGTTCGCACCGATGACGATTGGTCCGAGTTTTATTTTAGGGCGCATGGGGTAATTGTAAATTGGACCAAGCTACTAACTGATTTCTGAATTAAAACTTTCTCTATATCCTCGATGCCTTCCGTTTCTTTTTAGGAGGTTTCTTTGTGCTAACCTCTTCCAGTGCCTCAATCCGAGGGTCGCCAGCAGGTGCTCGGCCTTTGATTACATCGAGAAAATCTTTATGGAGCGTCTCCGTTTTTCGGAGCAGGTCCCTCCACCTGACAATGTAGACACCTTCCTTCGCGAGTGAGTCAATCATCGTACCTACGCCTGAACCAGTAGCTATATCCGAGTAGATAAGCATACCGCCCACATGATCTATTCGTAGTTCCGGCTGTGTTGTCTTTTTCGTTTCTTCCCGTAAAAACATCACATATTCCTGGATCTGTTGGAGTTCCTTCATTCCCACTTTGACCGTCGGTCGCTTAAGGTCGACAACTTGGCACTGATTTGCCGCGGCGAGACAGAAGTAATCAGGCCGCTTCTTACCCGCCTTAGACTTGGTTTTTGAAATGGCGAAGTGCTTTTCCAGTAGAGTGTCCAAACTCTTTTCATGCTCCAACGGTGACCATGCCGGATCAATCAGCCATGCATGCTCTTTTATATAATCCTGCATATCGGGCTTTTCGGGAACACCCTTATCAATCATCTGAGCAAACTTTCGTATGATCTCTACGCGTCCCTTGACTTGCTGTGCAGCATTCACAGCCTCTATGATGTCCCACTCAGAAAGGATTTCGCCAATTTTCGCTGTGTCGCTAGGCGAAGCCGCATTGATCTGTTTAATCATCTCAAGGAAGTGTTGGTTCGTGAGCGCGTTGTAACCGAATTTAGCAAGCTCGTCGAGTGTATCTTCGTCTTTGTCTATCTGCGGAATAGAAGTAATCTTCTCTATGAAGCTGTGAAATATCTGCTTTTCTCGGTCTGGTAGGCGGTCCCCATAAGCAAGGTATTTCTTGATTTCTGGACGCTGACGTTTTTCTCTCACTCTCTCCTCGGCCCATGTTCGAAGTAGCTCCTTCACTTTTACTAACCCCCATTCTTTGAGTGCGGCGGCAGAATTTGTTTCACTCCAAAGTACGCTTGCCCGATCAGTGGCGATGAGGTCGTCACCATCGGTGATGTCGAGAAAGTCTGCCTGGACTTCTCCTGTCATGTACTGCATACCGTGCTGTCCATAAGTCCCGCCGCTTATATCAAAGAACCAAGGAGCTTGAGCAAGCTTACCTCGGGCGAACACAACTATGCCCCGCGCGTCGTCGTCAGGGATTGGTGTTTCTGTAAATCCAACCCACCATCGTATGTTCCCAGCCCCAGGTATTTCCTCTGTGTTCCATGCTCCCTTTTTCTTTGGGTATCGAAACTGGAGTGGCAGTTCATCTTTCTTTAGCTTGCTTCCGTTCAACGATACTGAAAATGACGGGTCGGACAAAATCGCGAACCTACGCGCCATACTAAGCGTAAAGTTCTGCTCGTCTACGGTCTTTGAAACCTTTAGCGTTCTTAAGGTGATGCGCGTTCCGGGTTTTTCCTTAGTTTTTCCCCCGTCTTCAGAGAGAGGCACAGGCTTATATTCCTTCACGTAATCGTCGGTCGCCATTTTGTCGAAGTCCATTTTGAAGTGCGTTATCACACCGTCCTTAATGGTTCGTACTTCGACAACGGTTGCGATTCCAAATCCCGCAAGCTTGCCGATGCCTTTCCGGGACATGACCTTTCTTCGCTTCATTGTGCCGAATGGCTGGGACAAGTCTCCCTCCTTGCTCCTTCTGTCCCTGCCGACAACTAGGTACTTAGCGTTACACTCGGCATGAGTCATGCCATGACCGTCGTCCTCAACAACTATGACATCTGTTGTGGTAAAAGCCTTTTCGGTGGGAATGGAAATCTTTACTTCCTTGGCCATAGCATCCCACGCATTAGCCACCAGTTCCGCGATAGCAGGAACAGGTCCAGAATACATTTGTAAGCCGAGGTGTTTAACAAGTCCCCCGGCAAAGCTCATTTTTAACGGTCCATCAGGGGAGTCGAAGGATGTGATTGTCTTTGCCATTCAAGGCATTCTACATCTTTTGTCCCGAAGATAGAAGACGCATTCTTTCCATGCATTGTTTGGAGACAGCCGTAGCAAAATTACACGGAAGAGCATTTCCCACTAACCTACATGCAGTCTCTATATTCTTAGTATCAAACTCGTAAAATGGAGGAAATGTCTGAATAAGTGCGGCCTCACGAATCGAGATTGTCCGGTCCTCCTCAGGATGTCCGAAACGTCCAGAACTTAAAGTGGTACAGCCGCTTGTCATTGTGGGGGCGATGGTCTCCCAGCTCATTCGTCCGTAGGCATTTTGGAAACCTATATTAGATTTTTTATGGCAATCCGGACGTAGTGATTTTGGAAGAGCAGCACGGCTACCCCCAGCTTTGATTGCGCGCAGGCGTTTTAAGGTAATGGGCTTTAGATCTCGAATTATATGCCAGTTGAACTTGGCGGGACCACCTTTCTCCTTTGCTAACAAGAAAGAAATGGGTTGAGCTTTTATAGTAAGGATGTCCCTTAATTTGACCCATGGTTTTACCCTTGACCCCTCCTCGGGAACACGCGTGTGAGTTGCAGTTGGCAGCGGAATTTCAAAACCCTTACCCGCCAATAGCACAAGACGTCGTCGAGATTGAGGAACTCCAAAGTCGGCCATCTGTAGGACGCCTCGGTTCACTTTATACTTCATATCTGAGAGCTTTTTTTCAAGTGCTCCAAGGAGCGGCATTCCTCTCTGTGAAAGCCCAGGAACATTTTCTAACATGCAAACTGTAGGCTTAAGTTCTGCTACTATACGCCCCATTTCCGACACAAGAAGATTCCTTTCGTCATCGCGATGATGTTTGTCAGTAAGCTTTGAGAAGCCTTGGCATGGTGGGCAACCTGCAACCAAGTCTATCTTTTTGAGACCTGTGAGTTTCAATATTTCTGCGCCCGTAACCTTTCGTATGTCCTTAACAATTAGTTTCACCTCGGGGTGGTTTTTTTTGTATGTCTTGGCTATCTCGGCATCATATTCAACAGCCGCAACAACCTTAAAGCCAGCTTTCTTCAAGCCAACAGTCAAACCACCAGCGCCACAGAAGAGGTCCACCGCGACAAATCTTTTTTTCATACTTTTGTAGTCATTATATCTTTTGATAAGTCCTTCTGCTAGTGAATAGCTGTTTCTTCTGTGGCTTTTAGTAGCGGCAAGTACAACCCGCTTAGCATTCACGCTATAGGCCAAAATAAAAGGTTACCGAGATGAAGCGTGGGTACCGTACCGTTTCTGCACAGCATACAAGCAGGTGATTCTTTTTTCAATCTCGCGTTTGAGGAGGAGCGGATTCAGTTTCGCGTGTTCGCGTTTCAGTTTCTCTTTGACCTCTTCCGATACACAAGCTCCACCGAGCGAGCCGGTAACTCCTCCGGCTGCTGAACCCCCGAAAAGTGAAGACACCTCGGGGCAAGCTACACCGCCGCCGGAGGCGGCGGCTCCCGCTCCCGAAACTCCACCAACGGAAACTCCCGCGACAGCGGAAGTTTCCGAGCCTGTGCCTGAACCAACTCCCGAACCACAATCACAACCCGAACCTGCACAAAGTAATCCTCCCGCTCCTCAACCCGCAACGGCGTCAGCCGTTGCGCCGACATCAATCATCGGCGAACTTTTGGTGAAAGCCCGTGCAAAAATCCAAGACAGGCGAAAAAAGAAACTCGAAAAAATCATAACGAAACTTTCCGAGACAGGAAAAATCACCAACGACGAAGTGGAGAGGCTTCTTCGTGTTTCTGACGCAACCGCCACCCGCTATCTCGACTTGCTAGAGAAGGAAGGCAAGATACGACAAGAGGGTAAAACCGGAAAGTATGTTGTGTATGTGAAGGTATAAAAAACTAAACCGGCGACTTTGCAATGCAAAGTCGCCGGGAAAATTGTTGAGTGGCGTTTAGCCAGTTGAACTTATACCGACATCAGTCGGTCGTAATCTGCCTCCATAATGACAGCGGAGACACGATGAATGCTTGTTCCAGCTTCCCCTTGCTCCTCATGTAAGGGGTGGTATCGATAATCCCATCTCCATTTATCTGGGTGACCAGGTATCTCCACAGGATATTTAGTCAGAAGGAAAGTGAATGTCGCGGTTGCTCTTGCTTCACGGAGGTGCATCTGCATGCCGTCAAAGAAGATTTCCAGCGGCTGTTCATAACCGAAGCGAGGATTTTTGACATCTTGGCTCCAACTCTCGGGAAGTATTCTCTCCCGCTTTTCTTCTGCAAGGAGTTCCAACATTATGCCTGGGTGGAGGAGTATAAATCCCGTTGCTCTCAAGCGACGAATTCGCTCGCTCCCAGGAATGAATATCTCTCCCTCATAAAGAGCATTCTCGAGACGGATCAAATTCGGGTCGATGACTCGAAGCTTCCACGCACGTTGATCTAACTGATCTTCAACATGCTCGAAATCCAGGCCTCCGCTGATGATTGTGGTAAGTGCTTGACCGCTTGAACTTTGTCTAAGAGGAATCAGAAGTTTCGTTGCATTCATTGTGTCCTTCGTTCTTTTGGTTATACCGTCACAAAAAGTATTTCAAATTACCGGCTTTGTTGCACGAAAACCCCCGCACCTTAGGTGCGGGGGTTTCGGTACAATA